>CAZLBJ010000297.1:0-12957 GCA_964557755.1 uncultured Thermoanaerobaculia bacterium | reverse complement strand
GTGGCGCGCCGCCGCGGCGGCGTCGACGCCGTCGCCGTGCTGCGACTTGAAGGGCGAGAAGTCGGCGAGGTTCGACACCGGCTCGACGAGGACGACCTCGGCGCCGTGGTGGCGCGCCAGGCGCACCATGCGCCGCAGGTTGAGCTCGAAGTGCCCGACGATCGAGCGCGCCAGCTCGTCGTCCCGGTGGTAGGCCTCGAGGCCGCCCCAGGCGTCGAGCCGCGCCGCCACCTCCGGCGCCAGGGTGCGCGGCGCCGCCTCGCCGCCGTCTACGCCCTCTCCCCCGTCGCTGCCGACCCGGCGCAGCCCCCAGCGCGCCAGGGCGGCGAAGCGGAAGCCCGACAGCCACATGCGCAGCCGCTGCACTGCCGCCGGCTGGCGGATGCCGTCCGAGTAGGAGCGCTCCTCGAGGAACTCGTTGTGGCCCGTGTAGATCACGAACAGGTCCGGCTCGTAGCGCACCAGCTCCTTCATCAAGAGCGCCACGCGGTACGAAGCGTAGGAGATGGCACCGGCGTTGACCACCTCCCACGGGCGGCCGGGCTCGGCGTCCTCGAGGTAGAGCCCGAGCCAGCGGGCGAAGGCGACGCGGTCGTCGTAGGGGCGGCCGGCGGTGGTCGAGCCGCCGAGGGTGAAGACGCGGTAGCCGCCGTCGGGCTTGTCGGCGGCGAAGCTCTGCTCGTTGAAGAAGGCCAGCTTCTCGGGCCGCGTGCGGTACACCTCCCGGCCGTCCGCCAGCCGGTGGCGGGCGAACAGGTCGCTGCCCGGAGCGAAGCCGACGAAGGGGTCGTCGTAAAGCGCCTCGTCGCCCACCTCGAGGGCCGCCAGCAGCAGCTCGACGCCGGCCAGCAGGAGCACCGGCAAGGCGAGGCCCAGCACCACCAGCAGCACCTTCTTTCCGCGTCCGCTCATCGTCGGTCGTCGTCTCCGGGGCCGTACGATATCCTCTCCTCCCCGAGATGCCGCGAATCACCCGAGTCACCACCAAGACCGGCGACGCCGGCGACACCGCTCTCGCCAGCGGCCGCCGGGTGCGCAAGGACGACCCGCGCATCGAGGCCTACGGCACGGTGGACGAGCTGTCGTCGGTGCTCGGCGTGGCGCTGGCCAGCGGCCTCGACGAGGCGCTGGCGGCGAGCGTGACGGCGGTGCAGAACGACCTCTTCCACCTCGGCGCCGAGCTCGCCACGCCGTCCGGCGACGGCGCGGCGCGGCCGGGACCGCGCGTCGAGGACCGCCACGTCGAGCGGCTGGAGCGCTGGCAGGACGAGATCGCCGCCGAGCTGCCGCCGCTCGCCAACTTCGAGCTGCCGGGGGGCACTCCGGGGGCGGCGCAGCTCCAGGTGGCGCGCGCCGTGTGCCGCCGCGCCGAGCGGCGCGTGGTGGCGCTGGCCGCCGCCGAGCCGGTGTCGCCGGCGGCGGTGCGCTACCTCAACCGGCTGTCCGACCTGCTGTTCACCATGGCGCGCGGCGAGAACCACCGCAAGGGCGTCGAGCGACCGGTGTGGGACAGCCGGGCCTAGCCCAGGCCTGACTCAATCCACCCAGATCGCCTCGCCGTGCCAGGCGCGCCGCGCCTCGGCCAGCGCCCGGCGGACCTCCTCGCTGAGGCGTTCCTGGATGCCGGCCAGCGAGTCGAGGCGCGCCGCCAGGCCGTGCAGGTCGTCCCAGCCGCGCTCGGCGCCGAGCTCGGGCGGCTGCCAGCCGGGGTTGGCCTCGGCGTGGATGCGGCAGAGCTCCTCCAGGCCCTCGCGGGGGTACGCCGGGCTGCGGCGCTCGCCCAGCCACGGCACGCGGTCGGCGTGGCGCGCGGCGTAGAGGGCGAGGGTGGCGTAGGGGATGCCGGTGCGTTCGTGCACCTCCTGCAGCGTGTAGAGCGGGCGTGCCGGGCGGCGCGGGGCGGCGCCCTCGGGGCGCAGCGGCTGCGGCTGCGGCTTGACGCGCGCGGCCTCCTCGGAGGCGCGCTGCGCCGCCGCCCGTGCCTCGTCGTCGATGCCCGAGAGCAGGGCCAGGGCGCGGGCCATCGGGTCGAGCCGGTCGTCGGAGGCGGCGGCGTGGCCGTTGCCGCCGCCATTGCCACTCTCCCGCGCCGCCTCCCGGCGCCGCTCGGCGTCGGCCTGCCCTGAGCCTGTCGAAGGGTCACGGTGCCGCTCGGGCGCCGGCCGCTCTTCGGCGGCGGGAGCCGGGCGCCGCCGCTGCGCCGACAGGCTCAGCAGGCGCCGGGCGTGGAACGGCCGTTCGGGCTCGACGGCGTCGCTGGATTGCGTATCGCGCGGCGGTGCCGCGCCTTCGGATTGCGGATCGCTCATTGCAGATTCACTCCTCGAGCTGCGTGAGTGAACACAGAAACGTTCGATGGAAACCGTAGAGATGCGATGGACAGCAGGTGCGATCGCAAGATGGAATGTGTGGGGACCGTCCCGCTGGCGGAAATATAACACAACCCCGCCACAAACAAAACGCCCCGGCCGCGAGGGCCGGGGCGCGAAAGGACTGCGTTCAGCTCAGGTTCGACGGATCAGAACCGGAAGCCCACCGAGAAGCGGAACTCCCGCGGATCCTGGATGTCGCCCTCGACCAGCGGGTCCCCGAAGGTGGTCCGCTTGGCGAAGTGGACTCCCTCCACCGGGGTCTCGGTGAACGGATTGAAGGCCTGGCACGGCGCGCCGTTGCAGGCGGTGGCCGTGTTGGCCTGGTTCTGCGTATGGATGCGGGTGTCGAAGTTCTCCAGATCGTCGTGGTCGAAGAGGTTCAGCACCTCGGGCTGCAGGTACACCTCGAGCTGGCGCCCGAACGCGTTCCACAGGAACGAGTAGTTGAGCGACAGGTCGGTGGAGTAGATGTCGTCGAAGTTGAACCCGCCGCGGTCGCTGAAGAAGTAGGTGACGTTGGCCGGCGGGGTGACGTAGCCCGGGTTGGTGACGAACGGCCGGGTGTTGACCGTGCCCGCCAGCGAGTACGGCCCGCCGGTCTCGAAGTTCTGCAGCACGCTGAGGGTCAGCGCGTGGTTGGCGGTGTCGAACAGGTCGTAGATCACCCAGCCGCGGAAGCGGTGGGTCGAGTCGCCCGGCAGGTTGCCGACGGGGAAGTTCCACGACGGGTCCGCGTACTCCGGGTAGGAGTTCGGCGACTCGGTGATCGGACCGGAGGTGCTGGTCTCGCCCACCACGTTGCCCTCGAGCTCCGACAGCGCGTAGTTGGCCGCCACCGATAGCCGGTCGGTGAAGCGGTAGCGCGTCTGCACGTGCAGGCCCTGGTATTCCCGCTCGAGGACGTTCTCGCCGAAGTTGCCGACGCGGGTGAAGTCCGCCGGGCCGTTCGGCACGATGACCCGGCCGCCGCTCTCGTTGGAGTAGAAGTCCCCGTACTCGCGGAGCACCAGGTCCGCGCGCACCAGGCCGCGGTTGCCGAGGCGCTTGGTGGCGCCGATCGCGATCTCGTCGGCCGACGGCGAGATCAGCGTACCCTGGATCGCCGAGGTGGCGCCGGGGATCGAGATCGAGATCAGGTTCGGCAGGCTGGTCAGGTCGTCGTTGAGGTTGGTGGTGCCGCCGTTGTCGAGGTACCAGTCGAAGATCTGCTCCAGCACCTGCTGCGTCGGCAGGCACGGACCGCCGGTCCCGCAACCCGTGTTGATCGCCGGGCCGCCGTACTGGCTGAGGAACAGGCCGATGGCGCCGCCGGAGGACGTCGAGTCGGCGACGGTGTTGGCCGGCGCCGCCACGTAGGTGCCGTAGTTGGCGTGGGCCACCAGGTCGCCGTCGCCCTTGATGTCCCAGGTCAGGCCCAGGCGCGGGCTGAGCTTGTCGTCGTTGAGCACTTCGACGCCGCCGCCGTTGGTGCCGGAGGTCTCGTCGTAGCGCGCGCCGAGGTTGAACGACCAGTTCTCGTTGAGCTGCCAGCGGTCGTTGACGTACAGCGAGCTGGTCTCGAAGTCCGTCGGCTGCACGTTCTCGAGGTTGAACACCGCCCACCAGCCGATCCACGCCGCCGGCTCGTCGCCGATCTGGTTGGTCGTGGTCAAACAGCCGTCCGCCGGGTTGGCGCTGAACTCGCACGGGAAGACGATCGGGAACACCTCCTCGTTCATGATGTGGAAGTTGCTGTCCCACACCGTGAAGTCCGAGCCCGTCTGGTGGTTCACCGAGAAGCGGATGTCGGAGAAGGTGTCGTAGCCGAAGACGACGTCGTGGGTGCCGATGCTCTCGTTCGACAGGAACCACGAGCCCTTGGCCAGCCAGTTCTCGTTGTTGCGCTCCTCCTGCTCGCAGACGCCGCAGAAGGTCGGCGTGTAGTAGCGGAAGGCGCCCTGGCGGGTGCGCATCAGCGTGCCCTCGGTGAGCGTCCGCGACGGGGCGCCCGAGCCCTTGCCGATCTGGTAGTTGCGCTCCGAGTACTGCGCCTCGACGAAGAAGCTCGGCGTCAGGATGCCGGTGTAGTTGAGCGAGCTGATGTCCTGCGGGTCCTCGCGGTCGCTCGTCGACAGCCGGTCGATGGCCGCGAACGACCAGGAGTTGGTGGTCAGGCGGTCGATCTCCAGGTAGGAGCCGACGATGGTGTGCGAGTCCGCGATGGTGCCGGTCAGCTTGGCCTCGTAGCGCGTCTCCTCGATGTCCTGCGGCACCGCCAGGTTGGTCAAGAACAGCGTGCTGTTACGGGTCGACGCCACGTCGCGGCCGGCGCCGAAGAACCACAGGTGGTCCTTCCAGACGTAGCCGCCCAGCGTCGCCTCGTACGACTGGCTGACGTCGTCCACGCGCTCCGGCGACAGGTCGTTGCGCGCTCTCCAGTCGTCGTTGGTCACGTTGACGCGCAGGGAGCCGGTGAACTCGTTGCCGCCCGACTTGGTGATGGCGTTGATGACGCCGCCCTGGAAGCGGCCGTACTCCGCCGACACGCCGGAGACCTGGGTGGTCGTCTCCTGGATGGCGTCCTCGATGAACAGCGGCAGCTCCTGGCCGCGCACGTTCTCGTTGATCACCACGCCGTTGAGCGTCCACAGGTTCTCGAACGACATCGCGCCGGCGATGGTAACGCCGCCGGTGTTCTCGTTGACGCCGGTGCCCGGGGTCAGCAGCACCACCGCGTCGAGGTCGCGGGCGATCGGCAGCGACTCGACCTCGTCGTGGCCGAACGTAGACGAGCCGGTGCCGCTCTCGGAGATGGCCGCCTGCTGGCCGGTGACCACGATCTCCTCGGCCACGGTGGCGAGCTGCATCGAGACGTCCGACGCGGTGTTCACCGCCGCCGAGATCTTGACCTCGCGGGTGAGGGTGGCGAAGCCGTCCAGCTCGTAGCTCACCTGGTAGTCGCCCGGAGGCAGCGGGCCGATGCGGTAGGTGCCGTTGGGGCCGGTGACGCCGACGCGCGCGCCCTGCAGGTTCGGCGAGTTGGCGGTGACGGTGACGCCGGGCATCGCCGCCCCGTCGGGCCCGGTCACGGAGCCGGTCAGGTTGCCGGTGGGGTTCTGCGCCAGCGCCGGCGGCGCCGCCACGAGGGCGGCGAAGACCAGCACCAGACCACCCCAGAGTGAAGCTCTCCTCATGTTACGGACTCTCCTTTCCTCTGCCTCCGGATCGGAAGCGGTTTCCTCCGCCCGCGGGGTCTGCCCCGTGGGCCGATCAGCGTACATGGCGCCGGAAGCTCCGGCGCACCAGATCGTTGCTCGTACTGAAGGTGCTGCATTGTACACAGCCGTTGGTCGGCACATGTTGTTGAGGACCCCTCGCTGCAAGGGACAGACCACCCCGCGGGGTGGGAAGGGGTGAAAGCCAACTACCTGAAAGCGCAGGGGATACCGGCTCACAGCGGAGGGGGTAGAGCTAAACCTCGCCGGCTTCGATCCAAAGTAATGGATGACCTGATCCGGCGGATTGAATGACCGGCGGGGCGGGCACGTCCCGGCCGGCGGACCCTCTGCTACCATCCGCCCCGAATGTCGACCCGGCGTCTTCTCCTCTGCATCCTCGTGGCGTCGGCGTCCGCCTGCGGTGGCGGCGGCACGAACGGCGCCGGCACCGCCGCCCCGCCGGCTCCGGAGGCGGGCCCGGAGGAGCCCTGGTTCGTCGACGCGGCGGCGGCGAGCGGCCTCGACTTCCACCACTTCAACGGCGGCTCCGGGCGCTTCCACATGGTGGAGATCCTCGGCGCCGGCGGCGGCCTGTTCGACTACGACGGCGACGGCGACCTCGACCTCTACCTGGTGCAGGGCGCCATGCTCGACCCCGACCGCACCCTCGACGAGGCGGTGTTCCCGCTGCGCCACCCGGCGCCGCCCTCGGACCGCCTGTACCGCAACGACACGGAGCCCGGCGGCGCGCTGCGCTTCACCGACGTCACCGTGGAGAGCGGCATCGCCCGGCTGGCCACCGGCTACGGCATGGGCGTCGCCGCCGGCGACGTCGACGGCGACGGCGACCTCGACCTCTACCTCAGCACCTACGGCCCCGACCAGCTGCTCGAGAACCGCGGCGACGGCACCTTCGCCGACGCCACCGCCCGGGCCGGCCTGGGCGCCGGCGGCTGGAGCGTGCCGGCGGCCTTCTTCGACATGGACCGCGACGGCGACCTCGACCTCTTCGTCGGCCGCTACGTCACCTACGACCTCGCCGACCCGCCGGTGTGCCCCGACCTGACCGGCGCGCCCGACTTCTGCGGCCCGAAGAGCTTCCCGGCGGAGAGCGACCTGCTGTACGAGAACCGCGGCGACGGCACCTTCGAGGAGGTCACCCGCCGCGCCGGCCTCACCGGCGGCTTCGGCCCCGCCCTCGGCGTGGTGGCGGCGGACTTCGACGACGACGGCTGGCCCGACCTCTACGTCGCCAACGACGCGGCGCCCAACAACCTGTGGATGAACCGCGGCGACGGCAGCTTCGAGGACCGCGCTCTCCTCGCCGGCGCGGCGGTCGACGGGCGCGGCCAGCCGCAGGGCTCGATGGGCGTCGACGCCGGCGACTTCGACGGCGACGGCGACCTCGATCTGTTCATGACCCACATCGTGCAGGAGTCGAACACCCTCTACCGCAACGACGGCAGCGGCATGTTCGACGACCACAGCGCGGAGACCGGCCTCGCCGCGCCGAGCCTGCCCTACACCGCCTTCGGCACCGCCTGGGCCGACCTCGACAACGACGGCTGGCTCGACCTGCTGGTCGCCAACGGCGCGGTGACCAAGATCCTGTCGCTGGCGCGCCGGGGCGACCCCTACCCGCTGCACCAGCCCAACCAGCTCTTCCGCAACGAGGGCGGCCGCTTCACCGACGTCACCGCCGAGGCCGGCGAAGCGTTCGCGCTGTCGGAGGTCTCCCGCGGTGCCGCCTTCGGCGACGTCGACGACGACGGCGACGTCGACGTGCTGCTGACCAACAACGCCGGCCCGGCGCGCCTGCTGGTCAACCGGCGCGGCCAGGACCGGCCGTGGCTCGGCCTGCGCCTCCTCACCGCCGACGGCCGGCGCGACGCGGTGGGCGCCAGGGCCGCCGTGCTGCGCGGCGGCGGCCCGTCGCTGTGGCGGCGGGTGCGCCCGGAGGGCAGCTTCGCGGTGACCAACGACCCGCGCATTCTCTTCGGCCTCGGCGGCGACGGCCGCGACGGCGTCGGTGGCGCGGACGCGCCGCGCGTGGACGGCGTGCGCGTGGTCTGGCCGGACGGCGCTGTGGAGGACTTCGCGGTCACCGAGACCGGCCGCTACCACACCCTGCGCCAGGGCACCGGCACGCCGGCCGCGAACGCGGGGTCGGGGCGGTGAGGGGCCGCCGTGCCGCCGCCGCGCTGCTGCTGCTGCTCGCCACCGGCTGCGGCGGCGAACGAGACACGCCCGCCGAGTTGGTGCCGCTCGCCATGCCGGACCTCTCGGGCGCCGAGCCGCAGGTCGAGCGGCAGCTCGCGGAGGCCAGGGCGGCGGTCGACCGCCTGGAGGCGGCGGGCGCGCCGGCCGCCGAGCGCGCCGCGGCGTGGAGCGAGCTCGGCCGCACCTTCCTGGCCTACCAGTACGCCGCCGAAGCGCTGGCGGCGCTGACCAACGCCCACCGCCTCGCCCCGGAGGACTGGCGCTGGCACTACCTGCTCGCCTACCTGCACGACGTCGAGGGGCGGCAGGAGGAGGCGGTGCGCCACTACCAGGAAGCGCTCGAGCGCCAGCCCGGCTTCGTGCCGGCCCGCGTCCGCCTCGGCCGCCTGCGTCTGGCGCTCGGCGAGGTCGAGGCGGCGGAGCGGCTGTTCCGCCAGGCGCTCGACGAGGCGCCGGGCTTCGCCGCCGCGCTCGAGGGCCTCGGCCGCGCCGCCACCGCCCGCGGCGACCACGAGGAGGCGGCGCGCCGCTTCCGCGAGGCGCTGGCGGCGGCGCCCGACGCCAGCAGCCTCCACTACCTGCTCGGCCAGGCGCTGCGCCGCAGCGGCGACCTGGAGGCGGCGCAGCGCGAGCTGGCGCAGGCGGGCGACGCCGAGGTGCAGGTCCCCGACCCGCTGCTCCAGGAGGTCGCCGGCCGCGCCGAGAGCGCCCAGTTCTACCTCATCCAGGCCGCCGAGGCGGCCGCCGACGCGCGCTTCGAGCAAGCGGCGGCCTCCTACCAGCGGGCCCTGGAGATCGCCCCCGACACGTTCACCGCCCACCGCGGCCTCGGCTACGTGCTCGAGCGCCTGGGCGACGCGGAGGGCGCCGAGCGCCACATGCGCCGCGCCCTGGAGACCGCCGGTACGCCGGCGGAGAAGGCCGAAGCGGCGGCCATCGTGGGCAGCCTGGCGATCGCCCGCGGCGACGACGAGGCGGCGCTCGTCCACCTGCGCGCCAGCCTGGAGGCGCGGCCTGAGCAGGCGGCGACGCGGCTCAAGCTGGCCGACACCCTCGCCCGCCTCGGCCGCATGGACGGAGCGCTCGCCGAGTACGACCGCCTGCTGGCGAGCGACGACGGGCACACGCCGGCGGTGCGCGTGCGCCGCGCCACGGCGCTGGTCAACCTCGGCCGCGGCGACGAGGCGCTGGCCGAGTTCCGCCGCGCCGTCGAGCAGGCGCCGGACTCGGTGGGCGTGCGCCTGCGCTACGCCGAAGCGCTGGAGTTCCTCGGCCGCGGCGGCGAGGCGGCGGCGCAGCGGAGCGCCGCCGAGCGGCTCTCGAGCGAGGGCGACGAGCGGCTGGCGCGGTTGGCCGGCGAGGGGCGGCTGGCGGCGGCGAGGGGCGACTTCGAGACCGCCGTCACGCGCTACCGCGCCGCCCTCGACGTCGCTCCGGAGCGCCACGAGGTGCGCCTGGCGCTGGCCTCGGTGCTCGGCCACCTGCGGCGCTGGGACGAGGCGCTGGGCGAGTACCGCACGGTGATCGCCGCCGAGCCGGAGCACCTGCAGGCGCGCCGCGGCGAGATCGCGGCGCTGATCCTCGCCGGCCGCTACGGCCCGGCGCGCGTGCAGCTCAACGAAGCGCTGCGCCGCTTCAGCCGCGACGTCGGCCTCGCCACCACCCAGGTGCGGCTGCTCGCCGCCGCCCCGGACCCGCGCGTCCGCGACGGCGCCCTCGCCCTGCAGGTGGCGCGCCGCATCGAGTCCGCCGCACCGGGCCTGCCGGCCCAGGACACGCTGGCCATGGCGCTGGCCGCCGCGGGCGAGGTGGCGGAAGCGGCGCGGGTGCAACGCGACGTCGTGGATGGAGCGCGCGCGGCGGGCGCGCCCGCCGCCGACCTGGCGGCGCTGGAGGCGCGGCTGGACGCCTACGAGAGCGGCCGCCCCTGGATGGCGAACGAGCCGGCCGAGCTGCTCGCCTTCGGGGGTTGATCCGGTCCCGGCCGGCGCGACCGAGCTCTCACTGCGGCCGGCTCGGCGGCGGCAGGCCCTGGCGGTAGCGCTCCAGGGCCGCGCGCAGGCGGGCCAGGTTGCCCTCGTCGATGCGGTCGCCGAACTCGTCGAGCAGGCGTTGCTGCCACTCGACCGCCTGCGTGAAGTCGCCGGCCTGGGCGTGGGCCATGGCCAGGGTCTCCATCGATTCGGGCGTCGGCACCTCGGCGTAGAGGGTTTGGGCGAGGCGGACGGCGCGCTCGCCGTCGCGCACCGCCGGGTCGCCGGCGGCGGCGAGGTGGCGGGCGAGGACGTCGCGGTAGTTGAGGTCGTCCGGGTCGTGCGCCACCGCCGCCTCCATGCGCTCGCACGCCGCGGCGTCGGCGCCGGCCAGCACCAGGGCCGTGATCTCGCCCAGGCGCGCCACCCGGTCGTCCGGCGTCTCCTCGACCATGCGGCGGTAGAGGGTGGCCGACTCGCGGTAGCGCCCGGCCTGCCCGAGCAGTCCGGCGAGACCGGAGAGCGCGGGCCGGAAGCGGGGGTCGGCGTCCAGCGCCTCGGCGTAGGACGACGCCGCCGCCTCCAGCTCGCCGCCGCGGCGCGCCAGGTCGGCGAGAACGGTGAGCGCCTCCGCCGTCATGCGCGGGCTGGCGGCGAGCTCCGCCGCCTTCGCCAGCGCCTGCCTGCCGGGCTCCACCTCGCCGAGGCTGAGCAGCACGCCGCCGAGGCGGAGCTGCGCCTCGGCGCTCTCCGGGTCCGCCGCCACCGCCGCCTCGAGGTCCGTCCGCGCCTCGTCGAGCTGCCCGAGGTTGGCGCGCACCGAGCCGCGCTGGACGCGCGCCTGCAGCGAGTCGGGGCGGCGGGCGAGCACCTGGTCGTAACGCTCGAGCGCCTCGGCGAAACGGCCGCCGCGGGCCAGCGCATTGCCGAGCAGCAGGCGGGCGTCGACCAGCTCCGGATCGCCGGCGAGGGCGCGCTCGAAGGCCTCGATCGCGGCCGCGTCGTCGCCGGCGCGCACCAGCAGGACGCCCAAGGCGGCGTCGAGGCGGCCGAGCTCGACGGCCGGGGCGCCCGCCTCGCGGCGCTGCCCGGCGAGCGTGCGCAGCGGCTCCACGGCGCCCGCCGCCGCTTCGCCGAGCTGCGAGGTGACGAAGCCCAGGAAGTCCGTCTCGCCGAAGCCCTCCGCCACCGCCAGGTCGCGCACCACCTCCAGCGCCACCGACTTGGCGATGGTGCCGAGGGTGGCGGCCAGCGGGTCGGAGAAGGCCACCTCGCGGTCGCCCTGCAGCGCCAGGTGGTAGCGGGCGAGCGGCTCGCGCTCGAGCGCGCGGTAGGCCTGGGCCAGGGCGTAGTGGACCACCGACGCCTGCGGCTGCATCTCGAGGACGCGCACCAGCATGTCGGCCGCCGCCTGGGCGTCGCCGCGCTCGGCGGCGGCGCGGCCGAGGCCGAAGAGGGCGGCGGCGCCGACCTCCTCCGGGGCGGCCTCGCCGGCCTGGCGGAAGGCGGCCTCCGCCTCCTCGACACGGCCGAGCTGGAGGAGCGCCTCGCCGAGGCGCACGCGGGCCGCCGGCAGCGGCTGGGGGGAGGCGGCCAGGAAGCGCCGGTACTCGGCCGCCGCCGCTTCGGGGTCGCCCAGCCCGTGGTGGGCGAGCCCCAGGAGGTAGCTCCAGCGCGGGTCTCCGGGCACCAGCTCGCGCGCCTGCTGGTAGGCGGCGACCGCCGGCCCCGGCAGGTCGAGGGCGTGCAGCGCCTGGCCGAGGAAGCCCAGCGCCTGGCCGACGTCGCGGCGCGGCGGCTCCGGCTGCGCCAGCAGCTCGGCGATGCCCGCCTGCACCTCCTCGATGCGGCGTCGCACCACCGGCTGCATGGCCGAGAGGTCCGGGCGCGGGACGTCGATCGAGGCGGGATCGGCGAGGACGTCGGCGGCGACAGGCTCAGGGCTGGTCGGAGGCTGGGCCGCGGCCGGGGCGGCGGCGAGGAAGAGGGTCAGCGCCCCGAGGGCGGCAACCAGCTGTCTCATTCGGGATTCTTCCGATCTGGGTCCGACTCGGCGGTGCCGCTGCCGCGGCGCAGGGTGGTGTAGCGGCCGGCGGCGAGGCCGGCGAAGACCTCGCGTGCGCCGTCGGGCCAGGTGACGCGGACGCGCCGCGCCTTCGGCTCGCCGGCGCCGAGGCCGAAGAGCACCCGCGGGTCGCGGGCGGAGGCGAAGCTGCCGTCGGTGGCAACGCGGCGCAGCGCCACCGGTGTGCCGTCGTCGCCGAGCAGCTCGACCCGCGCGCCGAGCTGGTCGCGGCCGCCGGGCCCGCCCACCAGGCGCAGGCCGAGCCAGGGGCGGTCCTGGCCGATGCGATTGACCAGCAGCCGCGCCGGCGTCCCGAGGTCGACCACCACCAGGTCGACGTCGCCGTCGTCGTCGACGTCGCCGGCGGCGAGGCCGCGGCTGACCCGCGAGCGGGCGAAGCCCGGCCCGGCCGCCGCCGTGGCGTCGGCGTAGACGCCCGGCTTCCCCGCCGCGCCGAGGTTGCGGTAGAGCTGGTCGGGCTGGTGGAACGGGTACGGGTCGCCGGCGGCGGCGAGCGCCGGCAGCGTGCGTACGGCGCCGTGGGCCACCGGCAGGTCGAGCCAGCCGTCGTTGTCGACGTCGCTCCAGGCGGCGCCCCAGCCGGTGAACGGCAGGCTGGCGACACCGAATCCCGACGCGGTCGTGGCGTCGCGGAAGCCGCCGGCGCCGTCGTTGCGGTAGAGGGTGTGCGACTCGCCGGTGAGGTGGGTGAGGAAGAGGTCGAGGTCGCCGTCGCCGTCGTCGTCCTCGGCCAGGACGCCCATGCTCGCCTCGGCCCGGCCGCGGCCGTCGACCGCGCAGCCGGCGAACAGCGCCGACTCCTCGAAGCGGCCGGGGCGGCGCTGAAGCCACAGCTCGTTCGGCTCGCCGTCGTTGGTGACGTAGAGGTCGGTGCGGCCGTCGCCGTCGAGGTCGGCGGCGACGACGCCGAGGCTCTTGCCGCGCGCGGCGCCGATGCCCGAGGCGCGCGAGACGTCCTCGAAGGTGCCGTCGCCGCGGTTGCGCAGCAGGCGGTTGGGGACGCCGGCGAAGGCCGCCGGGTAGCAGTAGGCCGGGCCGCCGGCGGCGGTGCGGCAGTCCTTCGGGTTCGCGACGTCGACCACCACGTAGTTGGCGACGTAGTGGTCCTG
>CAZLBJ010000296.1:0-8049 GCA_964557755.1 uncultured Thermoanaerobaculia bacterium | reverse complement strand
TCCGACAGGCGCACCTGGAAGTGCTGGAGCAGCAGGCCGGTGGCGAGGCCGCCGACGAGGTTGATCAGCAGCCACGGGAAGCGGATGGCGGCGACCTTCAGCGAGCGCTCCTGGTGGACGATCTCGTCCTCGCTGGTGCCGACCATCCGGAGGAAGTCCTCGGTCGCCTCCTCTTTGAAGATGTCGACGATGTCGTCCACCGTCACGATGCCCACCAGCTTGCCGCCCTCGTCGACCACCGGGATGGCCAGCAGGTCGTAGCGCGCCGCCACCTGCGCCACCTCCTCCAGGTCGGTGTCGGTGTGCGCCTGGATGACGTCGCGCTGGGCGATGGCGCCGAGCGCCTTGTCGGGCGCTGCGAGCAGGAGCTGGCGCAGCGAGGTGACGCCGGCGAGCCGCCCGTCGTCGTCGACCACGTAGAGGTAGAAGATCAGCTCGACGTCGCGGTGCTCCTGGATGGCGGCGATCGCCTCGCGCACGGTGGTCGACGCCGGCAGGGCGAAGAACTCGCGGTTCATGATGCGCCCGGCGGTGTCGTCCTCGAAGGTGAGCTGGGCGTGCACCTCGGTGGCGCCCAGCATGCCGGCGCTGGCCAGCACCTGCTCCTTGAGCTCCGCGGGCAGGTCGTCGAGGAGGAAGACGGCGTCGTCGGACGGCAGCCGCTCGAGGATCAGCGCCACCTCGTCGGGTCCGACGCGCTCGAGCAGCAGGTTGCGCTGCGCCGGCTCGAGCTCGGTGAGGACGTCGCCCACCGCGTCCGGGTAGTCGGCGGTGAGGATGGCGAACACCTCCAGCCGCTCCGCCGGCGTGATGCCGCGCATCAGCGTGGCGACGTCCTCCGGCCGCACCTTGGCCAGCAGCTTGGTGATCGAGCTGCGCGCGCCCCGCCGCACGAAGCGCCGCAGCGTGTCGCGGAGCAGCTCCGTCCTGCGTGCGGTGGCGGGGTCCATGGCGGCCGATGGTAGCACAGGGTCCGGGACCGTCCGACGTGCCGCAAACCCCCGTGCATCAGGCGTTTGCGGCCCGCGAGGGAGGTCCGGTGTGCTAGCCTCTGAGGCCATGACGACGCGCGACGACAGCCTCGCCGCGGGCACCGCTGCCGGCACCGCCGTCGAACGCCTCGAGCACCGCCTGGGAGCGTCCTGGCCGCACCTGGCGGCGGCCCGCCAGCGCGCCCGCGAGACGCGCCGCGACCTCGCCGCGGCGGTCGCCGGCCAGGTGCCCGAGGACACCTCGGTGGTGGTCTTCGGCTCGCTCGCCCGCGACGAGCTCAGCCACTTGAGCGACATCGACTGGACGCTGCTCGTCGACGGCCCCTCCGACCCCGCGCACCTGGCGGCGGCGCAGGCGCTGGGGCGCGCCGTCCACCGCCACGGCCGCGAGCCGGGGCGCGAGGGCACCTTCGGCAGCCTGGCGTTCAGCCACGAGCTGATCCACCGCATCGGCGGCGAGGACGACACCAACTCGAACACCACGCGCCGCATCCTGCTGCTGCTCGAATCGGCGCCGCTCGGCCGCCGCGCCGCCTACGAGCGGGTGCTGAGCAACGTCCTGTGGCGCTACCTCGACGAGGACCGCGGCCTGTGGACCGGCAGCGGCAGGGCGAAAGTGCCGCGCTTCCTGCTCAACGACATCTCCCGCTACTGGCGCACCATGCTGGTCGACTTCGCCTACAAGCAACGCAGCCGCGCCGGCCGCGGCTGGGCGCTGCGCAACATCAAGCTGCGCATGTCGCGCAAGCTGATCTTCCTCTCCGGCCTCTTGGGCTGCTTCTCGCCGGTGCTCGACCTCGGCGACGACGAGGTGGCGGCGATCTTCGGCGGCGCCGCGGCGCGCAGCGAGGAGGGGCCGATGCGGCTGACCCGGCACCTGCTGGCGGTCGTCGAGCGGCCACCGCTCGAGGTGGTGGCCCACGCCCTGCTGCACCACGGCGGCGAGGCGGCGCTGGCCGAGGGCGGCGCCGCACGGCGCCTGTTCGACGCCTACGACGCCTTCCTGGCGCTGATCTCCGACGACGCCGGCCGCCGTGAGCTGGCCGAGGTCGACTACGAGGGCCTGGAGGGCTCGGCGGCCTTCTCCCGCGGCCGCCGCGTCGCCGACGACTTCCAGGCGGCGGTGGGCGAGGTCTTCCTCCACGGCGACGGCCCGCTGGCACGCCTCACGGTCGACCACGGGATCTTCTGAGGCGCCGCCTGCGGTGACGCGCCACGTCGGCTTCTCCACCGGCGCCCTGGCGGGCGGCGACGTCCGGCGCGCCCTCGACCTGGCGCTGGAGGCGGGGCTGGCGGTGGTCGAGCTCTCGGCCCTGCGCCGCGACGAGCTGGCGCCGCTGGTCGCCGCCCTCGACGACCTCGCCGCCGACCTCGCCCTCTTCCACGAGGTGAGCTTCCACGCCCCGAGCGCCTTCGAGCCGGAGGACGAGGCGCGGGTGGTGGCGATGCTCGAGGCGGTGCACGAGCGGGAGATCCCGATCGTCGTCCACCCGGACGTGATCCACACCGACGCCCTGTGGCGCCGCTTCGGCAGCGGCCTGCGCCTCGAGAACATGGACCTGCGCAAGCCGTTCGGCCAGACCGCCGCCGACCTCGCGCCGCTCTTCGCCCGCCTCCCCGAGGCCCGCTTCTGCCTCGACCTCGCCCACGCCCGCCAGGTCGACCCGACCCTGGCCGAGGCCGAGCGGATGCTCCTCTCCTTCGCCGCTCGCCTCGACGAGCTGCATCTCTCCCACGTCGACGCCGACAGCGCCCACCACCGCCTGACGCCGGAGGCCATCGTCGAGTACCAGGACGTGGCGCCCCTGGTACCGGCGTGGGTGCCGGTGGTCCTGGAGTCGCCGCTCAGCTACGGTGCAGGGGTGGCGGCGGTGCTGGAGGAGGTCGAGGCGGCGCTGCGGGTGTTCGAGGCGGAGGGTGTCGAGTCCCGGTCCGACGACCGCCAGTGACGTCGCGCCCACGGTCTCTGCTGCATCCGTGAGCTCAGCCGGAGCCCAACCGCCCGTGGAGCCCGCGCTCCAGCTCGGCGAGGATGCGCGGCGACTCGCGCCAGTTGGGTTCGTGCCGCACGTGCAAGTCCAGATACAACCGCCTCCCCAGCATCTCTTCCAGATCCAGCCGCGCCTCCGTCCCGATCTTCTTGATCATCTGGCCGCGGTGGCCGATGAGGATGCGCTTCTGGCTGTCGCGCTCGACCAGGATGGTGGCGTAGATGCGGGTGAGGTCGGAGTCGGGGTCGTCCTCCCAGCCCTCGACCAGCACCGCGGTCGAGAACGGCACCTCCTCGTAAGTGTGGGCCAGCACCTTCTCGCGGATGCGCTCGGCCGCCAGGTAGCGCATGGGGTGGACGGTGAGGAGCTCGGGGTCGTAGAGCGGCGGGCCGGCCGGGAGGTAGCCCCACAGCAGATCGAGCAGCAGGTCGGCGCCGTCGCCGGTGAGCGCCGACACCGGCACCACGTCGCGGAAGATCCCCGTCTCGGCGTAGAGCTCGATGCGCGGCAGCAGGCGCCCCTTGTTGACGAGGTCGATCTTGTTGAGCGCCACCAGCTTCGGGCGCCCCGCCTCGGCCTCCCCCACCAGCTCGATCATGTACTGCTCGCCGGCGCCGTGGTCGGTGGAGGCGTCGACCAGCAGGACGATGACGTCCGCTTCGTTCAGCGCCTCGACCGCCTGCTGCATCATGCGCCGGTTCATGTCGTGCAGCGGCCGGTGCACCCCCGGCGTGTCGTGGAACACCATCTGGCCGCGGGCGTCGTCGCTCAGGATGCCGACCAACCGGTGGCGCGTCGTCTGCGGCTTGTCGGAGACGATCGCCAGCTTCTCGCCGAGCAGGCGGTTCATCAGCGTCGACTTGCCGGCGTTCGGCCGCCCCAGCAGCGCCACCGTCCCGGCCTTTTTGTGGAGGTCGGCCTCCGGCGGCCCGGCCTCCGCCGCCTCTCCCGGCTTCGTCTCGTCCGTCACGCCGTCTCCTCCTCGATCTGCGCCGGCGGCTCGGGGACGATCTTCTCCACGCGCAGCGCCTGCACGCGCCGGCCGGCCACCTCCTCGACGACGAAGCGCAGGCCGTGCGCCTCGATCACCTCGCCCTCCTCGGGCACCGAGCCGTGCACCGAGAGCACCACGCCGGCCACCGTCTCGTAGGGCTCCTCCTCGAGGTCGACGCCGAACAGCTCGTCGAGCTCCTCGACCGGCGTCCGCCCGTCGAGGCGCCAGGCGCCGTCGGGCAGCGCCGTCACCTCCGGCTCGAACACCTCGTCCTCGTCGAAGATCTCGCCGACGATCTCCTCCAGCAGGTCCTCGACGGTGACCAGCCCGGCGGTGCCGCCGTACTCGTCGAGCACGATGGCGATCTGCTGGAATCGTGCCTGCATCTCCTTGAGCAGCTCGTCGAGCGAGCGTCGCTCAGGGACGAAGAACGGCGGCTTGGCGAGCTCGCGCACCGCCGGCCGCGGCTCGCTGCGCAGGCCGCGCAGCACCTCGCGGATGTGCAGGATGCCGACGATCTTGTCGATCGACTCCTCGTACACCGGCAGGCGCGAGTGGCCGGACTCGATGAAGCGCTCGGCGAGGGCGTCGAGCCCCTCCTCGGCCGACGCCACCACCATGTCGACGCGCGGCGTCATCACGCTCCGCACCTGGGTGTCGCCGAAGTCGACGATGCCCCACACCATCTCGCCCTCCTCCGGCTCGAGGATGCCTTCGCGGGTGCCGAGCTCGATGAAGGCCTCGATCTCCTCGTCGGAGACCTCGTCCTCCTCGTTCTCCTCGTCGCCGTTCTCGGACGGGCCGGCCGGGGCAAGCGGCGCCAGGGCCGCCACCAGCGGCAGCGTCGCCATGCGCGCCAGCCGGTAGGCGAAGGTGAGGCGGCGCAGCCACTCCTCCGCCTCCCAGCCCACCAGGCGGCGGTTGAGCATCTCGAGGGCGACGACCAGCGCCACCACCGCGGCGCCGGCCGTCCACGCCGGGCGCGGCCAGCCGATGCCGGCGAGCAGCGCGCGAAGGGACACCACCAGCATCACCGGCGCCACCTTGGCCAGCGAGGCGAGCACGAAGCGGTAGACCTCGAAGCGCGGCGGCCGCTCGTAGAGGGCGAGCAGGGCGCCGCCGGCCTCCTCCGCCCAGTGGCGCAGCCGCACCGGGCCGCTGCGCTCGAGCAGCGCCGAGAGCACGATGGCGAGCACGGTCAGCGCCGAGAGCAGCGCCGAGCCCCACAGGGCGGCGGCGCTCACCGCACCCACTTCCGGCGCAGGCGCGCCTCGAGCCGCTCCATCTCGCCGCCGTCCGTCTCGTGGTCGTGGCCCAGGCAGTGCAGCACGCCGTGCAGCAGCAGGCGGCGCAGCTCGCGGTCGAGGTCGTCCCCGGCCGGCACCTGCCGCCGCGCCGCCGGCAGCGACACCAGCACGTCGCCGAGGTGCGTGCCCTCCGGCGTCGGGCCACCCGGGAAGGAGAGGACGTCGGTGGTGGCGTCCTTGCGGCGGAAGTCGCGGTTCACCCGGCGCATGGCGCGGTCGCCGACGATGCGCGCCGTGAAGCTGTCGGCGTCCGGCGCCAGCTCGGCCACCAGCTCCGCCAACCAGGGGCGCAGCGCCCCGGCGTCGACCTCGGCGTAGCGGTTGGGGTTCTGCAGGGCGATCTCGGGTTCGGGTGGCGCGGTCACGGCGCTCACGAGGCGCGGGCCGTCTCGGCCACCGCCGGCCGCTCGCGCCGCGGCTGGGCGTTGAAGTCGAAGCCCGGGTAGTCGATGCGCTGGTGGAAGATGGTGGTCAGCACGCGGTGGAAGGCCTCGGCTACCCGCCGCAGGTCGGAGAGCGTCAGGTCGGTGTGGTCGAGCTGCCCGTCGCGCAGGCAGTCGTCCATGATGGTGCGGATCAGCGTGCGCACCTTCACCGGCGTCGGCTCGACCAGCGTGCGGCTGGCCGCCTCGATGCCGTCGGCGAGCATCAGCACCCCCATCACCTTGTCCTGCGGCTTCGGCCCGGGGTAGCGGTACTCGTCCTCCCGCACCTCCTCGGTGTCGGGGTCGCAGCGCTCCAGCGCCCGGTTGTAGAAGTACTTGATCAGCCGCGTGCCGTGGTGCTGCTCGATGGCGTCGAGGATCGGCCGCGGCAGGTGGTGCTGGCGCGCCAGCTCGGCGCCGTCCTTGATGTGGTTGATGAGGATCAGCGCGCTCATCGACGGCGCCAGCTTGTCGTGGCGGTTCTGACCCGGCCGCTGGTTCTCGATGAAGTAGTCGGGGCGGAACACCTTGCCGATGTCGTGGTAGAGCGAGCCGGTGTAGGCGAGGGTGGCGTCGGCGCCGACCGCCTCGCAGCCCTCCTTGGCCAGGTTGGCGACCATCAGCGAGTGCTGGAAGGTGCCGGGCGCCTCGAAGGCCAGCCGGCGCAGCAGAGGCAGGTTGGTGTTGGCGAGCTCGATCAGCTTGATGTCGGTGGCGATGCCGAGCATCGACTCGAGCACCGGCACCGCGAAGCCGGCCGCCGCCGCCACCAGCAGGCCGCCCGCGAAGCCGCACACGAGGTCGAAGGCCACCCGCGCCGGCGTCACGTCGCCGTCGCCGTTGATCGCCAGCAGCGCCAGGATCACCGCCACGTTGACTCCGGCCACCAGCAGGCCCACGCGCATCAGCACCAGGCGCTGCTTGAACTGGTAGCGCTCGAGCGCGTAGACCGCCGCCAGCGAGCCGGCGAAGGCGTAGAGGATGATCGCGCCGTCGCCGTCCGCCAGGCGGCTGACCAGGATCGCGTAGAGCGCCGACAGGATGAGCGCCGGGTAGCGGCCCAGGAGCAGCGCCGTGACCAGTCCGAGGGCGGCGAAGGGCACCGCCAGGAGGTAGCTCGCCTGCGAGGTCAGCGGCGCGGCGTCGAAGGAGGCGGCGAGCGCCGACGCGGTGAGGACGCAGAACTTGGTGCCCACAACGGCGACCAGCAGCACCAGCACCGCCTCGGCGTACACCCGCCGCCGGCTCTGCCCCGGCGTCCGCTCGCGCCCCAGCGCCACCCACAGCGCGAAGGCGACGAGGCCGAGCAGCAGCAGCGCGCCGCCCATCGGTACCAGGCGCCGGGCCCAGCCGCGGCGGCCGGAGATCTCGGAGATGAGCTGCGCGGTGGCGGCGTCGATGCGGTCGCCCTTGCGCACGATCACCTCGCCCCTGCTGATGCGGCTGAAGGCCGGCGCCGTCTCCGCCGCTGCCACGTCCTGGCGCGCCAGCGTCTCGGAGCGGTTGGGGTGGAGGTCGGGCGGCACGTTGGCGAGCATCAGCTCGACCATCGCCTGCCGCTCCGCGCCGGTCAGGCCCAGCCAGTCGCGCACCTCGGCGTCGAGGAAGTCGCGCAGCTCGTCCGGGTAGCCGAGGTGGTCGAAGAGGTCGAAGTGCTCGCGCTCCTCGCCGCTCGAGAGGTTGCGCAGGGTGACGCCGCGCAGGCGGTTCTCGAGCAGCACGTCCTTGGCGTTGACCACGCCGCGGCGTAGCGCCTGGCGCACCACGCCGCGCACGCGGTCCTCGAGGTCGGTGGTGAAGGCCCAGTCGGTGAGCACCGCCGCCTGCTGCGGCGTCACCTGCAGGCCACCCGCCTCGGCCAGCCGCTCGGCGAGCTCCTCGCGCCAGTCCTCGTCCCGGCGCAGGCGCTCGGGATCGCTGCCCATCAGCCGCCGGCCGGCGGCGAACAGGCGGCCGAAGGCCTCGTCGCGCTCGGTGACCGTGGCGGCGTCGAAGTCGTAGACCTGCAGCACCTCGTTGCGCGCCCGGCGTTGCTTCTGCAGCGTCGCCTCCGAGTCCGGCACCAGGGTCTCCTCGGGCGCCACGTAGTCGCGCTGCGCGATCGAGTCGGGCGCCACCTCGGGGACGAACACCAGGCTGCCCGGGGTGAGCAGCCAGGTGCCGAGGAGGAGCAGCAGCGCCACCCAGGCGGCGGGGGTCTCGAGCAGGCGCGACCACAGCTCGCCGGAGCCCTCGACGAAGCGCCGCCAACGGCCCTTGGGCCCGCCGCGGGTGGCGCGCTTGCCGTTGTCGCCGGGCCGCGCCGTACGCGGCCGGCGCGGCGCGTCGCCGCGCTCGCGC
>CAZLBJ010000295.1:0-3505 GCA_964557755.1 uncultured Thermoanaerobaculia bacterium | reverse complement strand
CGGCGCCGCCGCCGTGCTGCGCCGCCTGCCGCGGCCGGCCGCCGCCGGCGCCGCCGTGCTGCTGGCCGCCGCCCTCGCCGCGGGGCTCGCCGCCACCTGGCGCGACGTCTCCGTCGAGCGCCGGCGCACGCCGACGCACCGGCTGGCGAACGCCATCGCCGCCATCGACCACCGCCTGCTGATCAAGCGCGACGTCCGCCTGCGCGGCGAGGGGCGCTTCTACCTCGGACCGCTGGGCCGCACGGTGGGCACCGTGCCGAGGGAGTTCTGGGCCCGCGACGGCACCTGCCGCTTCCTGCTGCGCGGCCGGCCGATGCCGGAGTCGCAGGACGGCCGCGGCCCGCGCAGCTTCGAGCTGCCGAGCCGGGCCGGCCGCGGCAAGCCCGCCCTGTGGCTGATCGACTTCGACCGCTGCCTGCCCCCCGACCTCGCCATGCTGCCCTTCTGAGGCCCGCCGCCCCGCCGCGAAACGGCGGCCCGCCCGCCGGGGTGGTTGAAAGCGGACCGCAATGGTCCTATATTGCAACCGCCATGACCCGAGCACCGCGGTCCGCCGCCGCCCCCGAACCCGTCGACCTGACCCGCCTCGCGGCGGGCGCCGAGGCCCGCTTCCACGGCACCCTGCTCGAGCGCTCCGACCTCGAGCTGCTCGAGGCCCTCGGGCTCACCGGCGCCTGCCGCCTGCGGGTGTGCCAGGCCGGCGACCCGTGGATCGTGCAGGTGCGCGCCACCCGCATCGGCATCGCCGACGCCCTGGCGCGCTCCATCCTCGTCGTCCCGGAGTGAGCACCATGAGCCTCGCGGTCATCGATCCCGTCGCCCGTCCGGAGCCCGCCGCCCGCCCGCGGGTGGCGCTGGTCGGCAACCCGAACACCGGCAAGACGACGCTGTTCAACCACCTCTGCGGGCTGCGGGCGAAGACCGCCAACTTCCCGGGCACGACGACCGACCTGCGCACCGGGCGGGCGCGCCTCGGCGGCGCCGAGGCCGAGCTGGTCGACCTGCCGGGGCTCTACCGCCTGGGCCTCGACCTGCCGGAGTCGCGCCTGGTGCGCGGCGTCCTGCACGGCTCCGGGGTGTTCCGCCGCCCGGACGCGGTGGTGGTTGTGGTCGACGCCACCAACCTGGCGCGCAACCTCTGCCTGGTGGGCGAGTTGCGCGCCTTCGCGGTGCCGGTGGTGGTGGCCCTCAACATGATCGACCTGGCGCGCCGGCGCGGCATCTCGGTGGACCGCGAGCGCCTGGCGGCGGCGCTGGGCTGCCCGGTGGTGCCGCTGGTGGCGCGCCAGCGCACCGGCGTCGGCGAGCTTCTGGCGGCGGTGGAGGGCGCCCTCGGCACGGCGCCGGGCCGGCCCGAGGGGCTGCCGGAGGCGGCCTGCTACGCGGACCTCATGGGCTGGGCGGAGACCGTCGCCGCCGCCAGCCTGGGCGGCGAGCACGCGATCGGCGCCGCCGGCGACACCGTCACCGAGCGGCTCGACCAGGCCTTCACCCACCCGCTGCTCGGCGTCCTCGTCTTCGGCGGCGTCATGTTCGGTCTCTTCTGGACCCTCTTCGCGCTCGCCAGCGTGCCGATGGACCTCATCGAGGCGACCTTCGAGCACCTCGGCGGCTGGGTGGGCGCGGCGGTGCCGCCCGGCGCCGTCCACGACCTGCTGGTCGACGGCGTGGTCGGCGGCATCGCCGGCACGGTGGTCTTCCTGCCGCAGATCTGCCTGCTCTTCTTCCTCATCAGCCTGCTCGAGGACACCGGCTACCTGGCGCGCGCGGCGTTCGTCATGGACCGCGTGCTGTGCCGCTTCGGGCTGCCGGGCCACGCCTTCGTGCCGCTGCTGTCGAGCCACGCGTGCGCCATCCCGGGCATCCTGTCGGCGAAGCTGATCCCCGACCGCGCCGACCGGTTGACCACCATCCTGGTGGCGCCGTTCATGAGCTGCTCGGCGCGGCTGCCGGTGTACGTCCTACTCACCAGCCTGCTGTTCGCCGACCGGCCGCTCTACGCCGCGCTGGCCTTCGTGGGCTGCTACCTGCTCGGCGCCGGCGCGGCGCTCGGCACCGCTTTCGTGGCGCGGCGCACGGTGCTCACCGGCCGCTCGCGGCCGATGGTGCTCGAGCTGCCGTCGTACAAGCTGCCGTCGCTGCGCTCGGCCTTCATCGCCGCCTGGGACCAGGGGACGACCTTCCTGCGCAAGGCGGGCACGGTGATCGTCGCCATCTGCGTCGTCATGTGGTGGCTGTCGACCTACCCGGCGGCCGGCCCGGCGCCCGCCGCCGAGGCGCTGCGCGCGCGGGCGCAGACGGCGGCGCCGGCGGAGCGCGCGGCGCTCGCGGCGGAGGCGCAGGGGCTCGACGCCCGCCACGCCCAGGCGCAGAGCTTCGCGGGGCGCATCGGGCGCGCCGTGCAGCCGGTGTTCGCGCCGCTGGGCTACGACTGGCAGCTCACCGTCGGCGTCCTCACCAGCTTCATGGCGCGCGAGGTGTTCGTGTCGACGATGGCGGTGCTGCTCGCCGGCGACGCGGAGGCGGACGTCGAGGCGGCGGGCGTCATCGAGAGCATCCGCACGGCGCAGCGCGACGACGGCCGCGCGGTGTTCACGGTGGCGACGGCGGCGAGCCTGCTGGTCTTCTTCGTCCTCGCCATGCAGTGCCTGCCGACGCTCGCCGTCACCCGCCGCGAGGCCGGCGGCTGGCGCTGGGCGGCGCTCCAGCTCGGCTACATGACCGGCCTCGCCTACCTGGCGGCGCTCGCCGTCTACCACGGCCTCCACGCCTTCGGGGTGGCCTGACGCCATGGCCTTCCCGCTCGGCGACTGGCAGTTCTGGACCGTCACCGCGGCGGCGGCGGGCGCTGTCTGGGTGCTCGTCCGCCCGTTCCTCGCCCGCACGCCGGACGCCGCGCCTGGCCCGTGCGGCGGCTGCCCGTCGGCGAGCGGCGGCGGCTGCGGCACCGCCGCCCCCGTGCGTCGGGAGCGGCTGGTGGTGCTGCGCGGCGGCCGCTGACCGGCGGCTGGATCAGGGCAGGCTGACGCGCACCGCCACGCCGCCGCCGCCGGGCGCGGCGAGGGGGAGGACGGCGACGGCGCGTTCCGGGACGCCGGCGACGGCGCCCGTCGCCTCCCAGGCCAGCAGCCAGCCGAGCGCCACCTGCGACGGGAAGTGCTCCGCCTCCTCCAGCCGCGCCCAGGCGGGGAGCAGCGACAGGGCGATGGCGCCGGCCTTGAGCCACCGGCCGTCGGCCTGGCGGGCGGCGGTGAGGAAGGGGACGGCGCCCATGAACGCGTGGCCGCTGATCCCGTGGTTGCCCTCGAACGGCTGCCAGCTCGAGCCCTCCAGCTCGCCGGGCCGCCCGCCGCCGGTGAGCTGCTGGAGGTAGTAGAGCGGCGGCGCGCCGACCAGGTACCCCCGCGGCGTGCGCCGCCACCACCCGCCCCCCGCGCCCCCCACCCGCCCCACCACCCGGCCCACGAGCAGCGCCGGGCCGATGAACACCGGCAGGACGAACTAC
>CAZLBJ010000294.1:0-3127 GCA_964557755.1 uncultured Thermoanaerobaculia bacterium | reverse complement strand
GGCGCCGGCGCCGCGCCCGAGGACCCGCCCCCCGCCGGCCGCCGCCGGCCCCGCGGCGGCCGACGACGACGACGACGACCGCGAGCCGCCGCGCGACCGGCGCTGGCTGCTGTTCGGCGCCTCGACCGGCGGTCCGACGGCGGTGTGCGACCTCCTGGCGGCGCTCGGCCCGCGGCCGCCGGTGACCGCGCTGGTGGTGCAGCACATCTCGCCGGGCTTCGAGCTCGGCATGGTCGACTGGCTGTTCGGCGAGCTCGGCGTCGACGTCCGCGTGGCGCGCCACGGCGAGAGCCCGGGTCCCGGCGTCGTCCGCCTGGCACCGCCGGGCGCCCATCTCCACCTCACCGCCGACGGCAGCCTGGCGCTCGACTCGCGGACGCCGCCGTGGCGCGGCCACCGGCCGTCGGTCGACGAGCTGTTCTTCTCCGCCGCGCGCACGGTGCCGGCGCAGACGGCGGCGGTGCTGCTGACCGGCATGGGCACCGACGGCGTGCAGGGGCTCGGCCAGCTCCTCCACGCCGGCGCCCTGACCTACGTCCAGGACGAGGCGACCTCCGTCGTCTACGGCATGCCGCGGGCGGCGCTCGAGCGCGGCGCGGCGCGGCTGGCCCTGCCGCCGCAGCGCATCGGGCGCCGCATCGCGCGCCACTGGCAGGGCCGGGGGCGGCGGTGAGCGCCGCGCCCGTCGAGCGCTTCATCGCGTTGATCCGCGAGCAGACCGGCAACGTGGTGCCGCCGGCGCGGCGCGGCTTCCTCGCCGAGGTGCTCGAGCGCCGCAGCCGGGCGGCCGGCGCCGCCTCGGCCGGCGCCTACGTCGATGGCCTGGCGCGCGGCGAGCTGGGGGGCGAGTGGGCCGGCCTGGTGCCGCTGGTGACCATCAAGGAGTCGTACTTCTTCCGCGCCCCGCAGCAGTTCGCGGCGCTCGCCCATCGCCTGCTGCCGCACCTGGTGCGGGCGCGCTCGGCGGAGCGGCGATTGCGCGTGTGGTCGGCGGCCTGCGCGCGCGGCGAGGAGCCGGGGACGCTGGCGGTGCTGTTCGCGGAGAGCGCCCTGTTGCGCGGCTGGGAGTGGGAGATCGTCGGCACCGACGTCGACGAGGAGGCGCTGGAGACGGCGCGCCGCGGCCTCTACGGCGAGCGCGCGGTGGCGCACGTGCCGCCGGCGCAGCTCGCGCGCTGGTTCCGGCCGCGCGGCAAGCTCTTCGAGCTGGCGCCGGAGCTGCGCGAGCGCATCGTCTACCGGCCGCTCAACCTGGCGCACCCGCCCTGGGAGCTCCTGCGCGGCGGCCGCGTCTTCGACCTCGTGCTGCTGCGCAACGTGCTGATCTACTTTCGCCGCCCGCTGCAGCGGCGGGTGGTGGCGGCGGTGGCCGACGGGCTGGCGCCGGACGGCGCGCTGTTCCTCGGCGCCTCGGAGACCCTGTGGCAGATCCAGGACCGCCTCGCCGCCTACGACCTGGGCAACTGCTTCTGCTACCGGCACCGCGACCCCGACGAGGACGACGAGCCGCTCAAGCGCCTGCCGGCGGAGATCGAAGCGGCACCGGCGGCGGCGCACCCGGTGGTCGACGTGCCGTGGCTCGACCCGCGGGGCGAACGGCCCGGCAAGGGGAGGGAGGCTCCGGCGACGGTCTCTTCTCCGACGAGCCCTGAGCCTGTCGAAGGGCGGGGTCCGCTCCGCGAGGGTGATGCGGCCGCCGCCGTGCCCCTCGCCGACGCCCTCGCCGCCCAGCCCGACGACGACGCGACCCACCTCCACGCCCAGCCCTGCGGCATCCAGGAACGCTTGGTGCGGGTGGCGCGGGCGCTGTCCGACAGCCGCCTGGAGGAGGCGCGGGAGGAACTCGAGGCGGTGCTGGAGGCGGACCCGTCCGAGGCGGCGGCGCACGCCCTGGACGGCTTCCTCCACGATTTGCGCGGCGAGTCCGACGAAGCGGTCCAGGCCTACCGCGCCGCCCTCTACCTCGACCCGACGCTCTTTCAGGTCCGCCTGCTGCTTGCCGACTGCTTCCTGCGGCTGGGGTTGGAGGAGCGCGCTTCCCACCAGTTCCGCGAGGTGCTCGCCGCCCTGGCCGGGGGGCGAGGCCGCGCCCTCGACGGGCTGGCGGCGCTGCTCCTGCCCGACCGCGAGCACGCCGCGCGGTGCTGCCGCCAGGCCCTGCGCCGGGCGGGGTAAGAGGTCTGTGCGGGTTTTCGTGCAGAGTCGCATTCGCATGCGGTAACGAATTGCGCCGCGGCGCGCCTCAACCGGTACTGCAAAGGGGCATGGGCCTTGGAGCGCGACGGCGTCATCGAGCGGCTGCGGCAGGCACTGGGCGTGCGGGCTCTCCTCGGGGAGAGCCCGGCGTTCGTCGCCGAGGTGGGCAAGCTCCCGGCGGTGGCGGGGTGCGACGCGGCGGTCCTGGTGCTCGGCGAGACCGGCACCGGCAAGGAGCTGTTCGCCCGCGCCATCCACTATCTCTCGAGGCGCCGGGACCACCCGTTCGTGCCGGTCAACTGCGGCGCCCTGCCGGTCGAGCTGGTCGAGAACGAGCTGTTCGGCCACGAGCGCGCCGCCTTCACCGGCGCCGCCAGCGCCGAGCCCGGCCTCATCGCCGAGGCCGAGGGCGGGACGCTCTTCCTCGACGAGGTGGACTCGCTGCCGGCCGCCGCGCAGGTCAAGCTCCTCCGCTTCCTCGAGAGCAAGGAGTACCGGCGCCTCGGCTCGGCGCGCCTGCGCCGCGCCGACCTCCGGGTGGTGGCCGCCACCAACCTCGACCTCGAGCGGGGGGTCGAGGAGGGGCGCTTCCGACGCGACCTCTACTACCGGCTGAACGTTGTGCGGCTCACCCTGCCGCGCCTGTGCGAGCGGCCCGGCGACGTGCCGCTCCTCGCCCGCCACTTCCTCCGCCGCTACGCCGGCGAGTTCGGCCGCCGCCTGACCGACTTCACCCCCGAGGCGCTGCGGCGCCTCGCGCTCCACTCCTGGCCGGGCAACGTCCGCGAGCTCGAGAACGCCGTCCAGCGCGCGGTGGTCCTCGCCCCAGGCGACGGCGGCCTCGTCGCCGCCGACGACCTCGGCCCCTTGGGCGACGCCGCCACCGCCCGCGCCGCCGCCCAGGACTCCTTCCGCGCCGCCAAGCGCCGCG
>CAZLBJ010000293.1:0-18260 GCA_964557755.1 uncultured Thermoanaerobaculia bacterium | reverse complement strand
TGCGCGAGCGCTGCGTGCGCCGCGCCGCGCCGGCGCGGCTGCGCCAGCGCATCCTGGTGAGCTTCCCGCACCGCCAGGCACCCGGTCTGCAGGGAGGGGAGGCACGATGACGTACAGCCGGCCGTACCTCCGCTGGAGCGCCCTCGCGGTGCTCGCCGCCGCCCTGCTCCTCATGCTGCCGGCCTCGCCGTCGTCCGCCCAGACCCTGCGCGGCCTCGGCGGCGAGCAGCTCAGCGAGGCCGACCTGGCGCGCGGCACCACCATCATCGTGGTGTGGGCCTCCTGGTCGCCGCGCGGCCGCAACATCGACGGCCGCGTCAACGCCCTGGCCGACCGCTGGGGGAGCGACGCTCGCGTCGTCACCGTCAACTTCCAGGAGGACCGGGCGACGGTCGAGGAGTTCCTGCGCGGCAAGAACCTGCGCGCGCCGGTGTTCCTCGACACCGACGGCGCCTTCTCGAAGAAGAACGCGGTCACCACCCTGCCCGGCCTGCTGGTGATCCGTGACGGCAACACCGCCTTCCGCGGCAAGCTGCCCGACGACGCCGACGCCGTCATCGCCGAGATCGTCGGCTAGCCGGCGCCGCCGGCGCCGCCCCCCCCTCCCACCCGGAGACGCAGTTCTCCGGTTCAAACGCTTGAAACGAGTCCGGTTTTCCGTATAGGCTCGGCCGCGGTTGATTCGCGTCCCATGATCGAGTGTTCGAACGCGCCGAGCGCGGTTCTACGGAAAGGGCTTGTACTGATGACATCCGTCCGCCGGGGGGCAGTCCGCAGAGCCGTGCGCCTCGCCATCCCGCTCGGCCTCCTCCTCGCCGCCGCCGTCCTCGACACCACCACCGGGCACCTGCAGAGCTACACCGCCTCCCCCTTCCCCATCGCCGCCACCCTGCCGTACGACGAGGCGATCGACCGCCTCGGCGCCGTGCCCGGCTTCGACGACTCCGCCGTGACGCCGGCGCCGCTGCCGGTGGAGGGCGTCTTCGGCCGCGGCGAGACGCTGACCGGCGTCTTCCAGGGCCTCGGCCTCGAGGCCGCCGACGCCCACCTGGCGGTCGAGGCGCTGCGCCGGCACCTCGACGTGCGCCGGGTGCGTGCCGGCGACGCCTACGCCGCCCTCTACTCGCTCGCCGCCGACCGCATCGAGACGCTGGAGGTGCCGGTGCCCGGCGTCGGCCGCGCCCTGGCGGTGCGCACCGCCGCCGGCTGGGAGGGACGCTTCGAGCCCTTCGAGCGGCGCCTGGTGCCGCGCACCGTCTCCGGCGTCGTCGACAGCTCGCTGATCTCCGCCGTGGCCGCGGCCGGCGCCTCGCCGCAGCTCGCCTACGGCATGGCCGACGTGCTGCAGTGGGACCTCGACTTCTCGCGCGACCTGCGCCGCGGCGACCGCTTCGAGGTGGCCTTCGACGCCCTCGAGCTCGACGGCCGGCCGGCCGGCCTCGGCGAGATCTGGGCGCTCACCTTCGACAGCGGCGGCCGCCGCCTCGAGGCCTACCGCTACGGCGGCGACTACTACGACGGCGAGGGGCGGCCGCTGAAGAAGATGTTCCTGCGCTCGCCGCTGCAGTACGCCTTCGTCACCTCCGGCTACAACCCCCGCCGCCTGCACCCGGTGCTCAAGACCTACCGCCCGCACTGGGGCGTCGACTACCGCGCCAAGGTCGGCACGCCGGTGCGGGTGACCGCCAGCGGCGTCGTCACCTTCGCCGGCTGGAGCAACGGCGGCGGCAGGATGGTCAAGGTGCGCCACCCCAACGGCTACGTCACCGCCTACCTCCACCTCTCCCGCTACGCGGCGGGCATCCGCCCCGGCGCCCGCGTGCGGCAGGGCGACGTAGTGGCGTACAGCGGCAACACGGGTCTGTCCACGGCACCCCACCTCGACTACCGGGTGCAGCGCGACGGCCGCTGGATCAACCCGCTGCAGCTCGACAACGTGCCGGCCGAGCCCATCCCCGCCGCGCAGCTCGCCGAGTTCGTCTCCTTCCGCGACACCTGCCGCCGCAGCCTGGCCGCCGGCGCGCCGCTGCCGCTGCGTCCCGCCGACGGCCGCGACGACGTGCAGATGGCCGCCGTCAACCCGCCGCGGGCCGGCGGCGAGGTGGCGGTCGCCAGCAGCGGCCGCTAGCCAAGGCCTCCGTCATGACGTCGCCGCCCGGCGCGGCCACCGCCCGCGCCTGGTGCCGCGTCGACCTCGCCGGCGGCACCCTCGACATCTGGCCGCTGGGGCTGCTCCACCCCGGCGCCGTCACCGTCAACGTGGCGGTCGACCTGCCGGTGCGGGTGACGGCGGTGCCGGCGGCGCGCTTCCGCATCCGCCAGGGCGGCGTGGTGGTCGAGGAGGCGAGCGCCGAGGAGCTGGCGCGGCAGCCGGAGGGCGCGCTGGCCGGCACCCTGCTGGCGGCGCTCGGCACGCCGCCGCTGGCGCTCGACGTCGACAGCCGCTCGCCGCGCGGCGGCGGCCTGGGTGCCAGCTCGGCGCTGGCGGTGGCGCTCGCCGCCGCGGCCTCGGTGGCGAGCGGCCGCGCGGTGCCGGCGCCCGCCGAGCTGGTGGCCCTGGCGCGCGACGTCGAGGCGCGGTTGATGGGCCTGCCGACCGGCGTCCAGGACCACTGGCCGGCGGTGCTCGGCGGCGCCCTGGCGGTGCGCCACCGCCCCGGCGGCACCGAGGTGCGCCGCCTCGACGCCGACCTCGGCGCCCTCGCCGCCAGCCTGGTGGTGGCCTACACCGGCGTCAGCCACTTCTCGGCCGGCCAGAACTGGCAGGTGGTGCGCCGCCGGCTGGACGGCGACACCGAGGTCAGCGGTCTGCTCGCCGGCATCGCGCGCGTGGCGGCGGCGGCCGAGGAGGCGCTCGCTGGCGGCGACCTCGAGCGGTTGGGCGCGCTGGTGGCCGAGGAGTGGGCGCTGCGCCGCCGGCTGGCGCCGGGGATCTCGGTGCCGGCCGTGGAAGCGCTGCTCGCCGCGGCGCGCGGCGCCGGCGCCTGGGGCGGCAAGGCGTGCGGCGCCGGCGGCGGCGGCTGCGTCGCCGTCCTCTGCCCGCCCGGCGAGCGCACCGCGGTGGAGGCGGCGATGGCGGCGGCCGGCGGCGAGCTGCTGGCGCTCGCGCCGGTGGCCGGGCCGATGACCGTCACCCCGGGAGGGGACGCTCCGCCGCCAGACCAGGGCGCGCCGCTACAATAGGCGGCGGATGCCCCCCCGCGACCTGTACGAGGTGCTGGAGATCGGCCCCGATGCCGACGACGCGGAGGTGCGCCGCGCCTACCAGAAGCTGGCCCGCCGCTACCACCCCGACATCCGCCCCGGCGACGCCGAGGCCGAATCCCGCTTCGAGGAGGTCTCCCGCGCCTTCGACGTCCTCGCCGACCCCGACCTGCGGCGCCGCTACGACGCGCTGCGCGAGCGGGAGGGGCGGCAGGCGGCGGCCTGGTTCGCGCGCTGGAGCGAGAGCGAGGAGGTGCTGGCGGGCGGCGGCGGCACCTGGGTGCGCACCGCGCGCCACGTCGAGATCCGCAGCGCCCCGGCCGGGCCCGGCGGCGCCGCCGCTCCGGGCACCGAGAAGGTCGAGGTCGAGCTCTCCTTCGCCGAGATGGTCCACGGCACCACCCGCTCCTTCCCGCTGCAGCGCGAGCGGGTGTGCGACGAGTGCGGCGGTACGGGCCGGCGCCGCGACCGCCCGTGCCCGCGCTGCGCCGGCCGCGGCGCCCTGGTCGAGCTCGAGCGCGTGCGGGTGCGCATCCCGCGCGGCGTCGAGGACGGCGCCCGCCTGCGCCTGGCCGGCAAGGGCGCGCCGCTCGGCCCGGGGCGGCAGGGCGACCTCTCGATCGTGGTGCGCGTCCGGCCCCACCCCTACTTCCGCCGCGACGGCGCCGACGTCCACGCCGACCTGCCGCTGACCCTGGCGGAGGCGATCCTCGGCGCCGAGGTGGAGGTGCCCACGCTCGGCGGCCCAGTCAAAGTGAAGGTCCCCCCCGGCACCCAGGGTGGCCGCCGCATCCGCCTGCGTGGCCACGGCATCGTCCCCAGCGGCGGCGACCCCGGCGACCACTACTGCCGGGTGACCATCGCCGTCCCCGAGACGGCGGACCCGGCGGTCAAGGAGCTGCTGGCGAAGGTACGGCAGGACGACCCGCGGCGGGACCTGCCGGTCTCACTCGGCCCCGAACCCGCCGCCTGACCCGCGGCCGGGCTGGTCGCCTCGCCGTGGCCCGCGCTTCGGATTCGCAACCCTTACTCCCACTGGCTTCTCCTGTGGTGTTGCGTCTTTACTGGGCGACCTGCTCGACCGCATGCCGTCGGGTCTGCAGCAACTGGTGGGGGAGACGGGCTGGCAGCTCTCCCACGGCGAGCGCAGCCGCGTCTTCCTGGGGCGGGCGCTGCTTCAAGCCGGGGAGGTGGTCATCCTGGACGAGAGCTTCGGCGCCCTAGATCCGGCGACCCTGAGTCTCGCACTCGGGTGTGCGCTGCGGCGGGCTCCGACCCTGCTGGTCGTGGCCCACCCGTAGGTTGCAGGACGGGCTACTGCTGCTCGATCCGCCGCTGCAGCACGTCCATGGCCTGATCGTAGTCGAGCTGGTCGGTGAGCCGGATCTGCTGCACCGCGGTCCACCCGCCGTCGGCCTTGCTTTCCTGGTAGCGGATGCGGTCCGCCTCCCTCCACACCAGCATCAGCTTGTCGCCGCCGGTGGAGACGAGGGTCTCGGGAGCAGAAGGGACTTCCGGCAGAGCCGTGCTGCCGGCGACGGAGGACCGCGCGTCGTGCCGGTGGCGGCGAGGACCGTCGCCACGGGCACCGACGTCGATGACCTGGGCACGCGCCACCGCGGTCGCTCGGCGCACCCGGCCGTCGGTCAGGCGGAAGCCGACGTCGATCACCTGCGCCCGCGCGCCGTCGCGGATCGAGGCCACGTCGCCGGGGGCGGCCGAGAGCCGGTCGCGAAGGTGCCTGTCGAGCTCGCTCGCCAGCGAGCCGAGGAGCTCCGGCTTCAGGTGGTCGCCGTAGCTCAACAGGCGCGCGCGGACCGCCGCGACGAGATCATCCGCGTACTTGCTCGACAGCGGCGCCTTCGCCGCGGCCTGCTCGACCTCCGCCGCCACCGTGTCTCCGAGGATGCTCAGCTCGCCGGCGGCGAACTTCAGCTCGACCGCGGCGATGCGTCCCGAGGGCTGATCGAGGAAGGCCGCCACCACGCCGTTGTCGTCCCGCGCCCGGAGCGCGGGGGCGATCCGCAGGTCGGTGCCGGAGCTGCCGCTCCCCCGCTCGACGAGGTCGTTGAGAACGAGGGTGGGGTGGTTGCCGATGTAGACGCCGTTCTCGAGGACGAGCGGGGCGTATTTCGTTTCCCAGTACCCGTCGTCGCCCTCTTCGGACCACAGGATGTGGAGTATGGTGCGGGAGATCGCGGTGCCGTCCGCGGTGACGTCCGTGAAGCTATCGCGGGTGACGGCAAAAGCCGGCGAGGTGCGCCAAGCAAAGGCCGAGCCCGACACCTGGATCGGCTCGCTCCAGGTCTGGCCGTCGAACGAGCTGACCAGCAGGCGGCAGTGGATCAGGTTCGTCCAGCTCTGCCAGAAGACGTAGCTGACGCCGCTGACCGGCTCCACCACCAGCTCGGCGTCCTCCTCGGTGTCCTGGTCGAGGGTGGCGGGGACCACCTCCAGGATCTGCCGGCCGTCGGGCAGGGTGCGGCGCAGGGCGAGCACCGTCACGTCCGCCTCGGCCTCGCTGCCGCCGGGGAACATCTCGCCGTACGTACCGCTGATCAGGGAGACGAGCTGCCCCTCGTGGGCGAGCGAAGTGCTCACCACCTGCTCCTCCGCCCGTGCGCCGCCGGAGGCGAGCAGGGTGAGGACGGTGGCCAGGCCTAGGGCTCGGATCGTTTTCGTCGGGGTGGTCATGTTCGTCGGCTCGCGCATCACGCTCGCAGGTTGATCATCTGCCGGACGTCGACGCTGAGCAGGAAGTCGGCGATGAAGGGGAGGTTGTCGTAGCAGTCGGACAGCCGCTCGAACTGGCGCCGGGCCTCGGCGTCGTCGCCGAACTGGTGCCAGGCTTCACCCAGCAGGTAGAGCGCGTTCTTGACGTTGGCCTCGTCGTGGTGCTGCTCGGCGAGGGAAAGCGCCCGCTCTGCATGTCGAATGGCAGGCCGTGGACGCCCGATCTCCAGGTAGGCGTACGCCAGGTCCAGGTGGTTGAGCGAGAGCATCGCCCTCGCCGCCAGCTTGCGAAACGCCCGCAGCGATGCGTAGAGCAGCTCGAAGGCCGTCCTGGTCCGTCCGAGCATCAAGTGGCAGTAGCCCGCATTCTGGCGGAATGCCGCGACGCGATAGCCGCTGGCGTCCGGCTGGAAGTCCAGCGCCAGCTCGTACTCGTGCAGCGCCTCTTCGAACCGCGAGTCGGCGACCAGGAAGTTGCCGATCTGGTTGTGGTCGCCGGCGATCCAGCTCGGATCGGGGTCGTCGATCAGGGCGGTGCGGTCACGAGCGATGCGGGCGTAGAAGAGCCCCTTGCGGTTCTCGCCGCGCAGCTCGTAGATGCGGGAGATGTGGTACCCCGCCAGCCGGCAGTTGGCCGGATCGCTGCTGCGCAGCAGGATCTCGCGCAGCGGCGCAAGAACCTCGTTCATCTCCAGTAGGCTGACTTTGACGCCCGCCCAGTTGCAGTAGGCGAGATCCTCCAGCGTACGGTCCCCGAGCCCCTTGGCGACCTCGAGGGCCTGTCCGTAGGCGCTCTCAGCGTCGCGCAGATGGCCCTGCTGCAGCGCCTCGTAGCCGGCGTCCCGCAGCTCGGAGTACTTTGGGTTCTGGAATGTCTCCACGGTCGGTCCTCCCGGCCCGCTCAGGCCTGGGGGCGCGTGCGCTGCGCCTTCTTGAATGCAATGAAGTCCTCGACCTCGCGCTGCGACTCGTCGTCCAGCGCCTTGATGCGGCGCAGGATGCGGGCGTCGCGCGGGGTCACCGCTTCGCGGTTCACCTCGTCGAAGAACTCGGCCATGCTCAGCTCGAACTCGGCGAGGATGCGGAACAGGGTGTCGAGGCTAACACGGTACTCGCCCTTCTCCATCCGCGACAGGTCGGACTGGTGGATGCCGACGCGGCTGGACAGCTCGGTCTGGGTGATCTTGCGCTGCTTGCGGAGCTGGCGGATCTTGCGGCCTACCAGCTCCACCTGGCGGATCTTCTGAACGCTTCCCATGCTCATACGCCTCGCTCCAGCCGCGGTACGCCGGTCGGCCCGATGGTCCCGGCGGGGGTTGCTCCGGCCTCACCGTCTATGGTGGAATCCCATACGGGCTCATCGTACACCCGGCTCCGGAGGGCTGTCAATGGAGCGGCCCGCCCCGCGAATCCCCCCATGCGACGCTACGCCTTCCTCCTCAAGGAGCTCGTCAAACGCGACTTCCAGGGCCGCTACGCCGGCTCGCTGCTGGGCTTCCTGTGGTCCTTCGTGCAGCCGCTGTGGCTCCTCGTCCTCTACAGCTACGTCTTCGGCACGGTGATGAAGATCTCCCTGGTCGGCGAGCGCACCGACAACTTCGGCCTCTTCCTCTTCGCCGGCCTGCTGCCGTGGATGGCGATCCAGGAGGGGGTGACGCGCGGCACGACGGCGGTCACCGACAACTCCGAGCTGGTCAAGAAGCTGAGCTTCCCTTCGGAGATCCTGGTGGCGGCCGTGGTGCTCGCCGCCCTGCTCCACGAGGCGATCGCCGCCGGCCTGTTCATCCTGGTCCTGGTCCTGATCGGGGGCTTCGACCCGGCGGGGCTGGCGCTGCTGGCGCTGGCCCTGCCGCTGCAGGTGGCCCTCACCTGCGGGCTCGGGCTGCTTCTCGCTCCCCTCCACGTCTTCTTCCGAGACACCGCCCAGCTCTTCGGCATGCTGCTCAGCGGCTGGTTCTTCCTCACGCCCATCGTCTATCCCCTGGACCTCGTGCCGCCGCGCTTCCGTGGCGTCATCGAGCTCAATCCACTCACCGCGCTGGTCGACCTCTACCGCCGCGCACTGCTCGGCGGCAAGGGCGGCCCGGTGCCGGGCCTCGCCGGGCTCGTCCTGTTCGCGGCCGTCCTGGCGCTGGCCGGGCTGTGGCTGTTCCGCCGCCTGCGCCCGACCTTCGCGGACGAGGTGTAGCGGGGGGAGGAGGAATGAGGAATACTGGACGGAGGAGCCTGTTCTCGTGTTCCCCACGGTCTCCTGGAGACTGCCGGAGTCCGTGCGCATCGACCAACGACCTTTTCCAGGATGGACCCATGAACCTCTGCAGTCCGTTTGCCCGCGTTCCACGCTCGGCCTCCACCGCCCGCCGGTGGGGCCTGCCGGCGCTCCCGCTCCCGCTCCTGCTGGTGGGCTTCGCCGCCTGCGCCACGCCGCTGCCGGAGGCGCAACCAGCGACACCGCCGCCGGCAGCCGCCAAGGCCGAGGCCGCTGTCGCCGCCGAGGCCGAGGCCCCCGCGGCTCCGGCTCCGGAGGCCGCAGAGGCCTCGAGCCCGGACGAGGGATCCGCGTCCGCCGGCATGCCGGACCAGTTCTCCCCGGACGGCGAGTGGCTGGTCGACGAGGAGGGCAAGCGCTACTTCATCGACCGCATCGTGAAGGGGAAATACGAGCGCATCTCGGAGGACGTCGTCAGGCCGTACAACATGCCCGAGCTGAAGGTGGAGCGGGAGGACGACGAGTACTTCTACATCCGCGTCCACGAGCCCCAGCATGCCGAGGTGTGGAACCCGCGGCGGGATCCGACGCCGGAGCACCTCGCCCGCTACGAGGCCGATCCGCTGCCGGAGGTCGACGTCCTGCGCTTCGAGGAGTTCGGCGATGGCCTGCCGCAGCGCGGTCAGTGGCGCAACGGCTTCGCGCTCGGCGACGTGGACGGGGACGGGCACGTCGACCTGGTGCACGGTCCGGCCCGCAAGGAGCCCGGCAGCCCGCACATCTTCCTCGGCGACGGCGCCGGCCACTGGCGGCGCTGGGACGAGGCTCGATTCCCGCCGGCGCCGTACGACTACGGGGACGCCGAGGTGGCCGACTTCGACGGCGACGGCAGGCTCGACCTCGCCTTCGGCTTCCACCTGCTCGGCGCCTTCGTGCTGGCCCAGCGCGACGACGGGGAGTTCGTGCCGTGGAACGAGGGCATCGCGCTGCGCACCGACAAGGACGCGGCGATCGACTTCAGCGGCCGCGAGATCCTCGCCACCGACTGGACCGGCGACGGCCGGCCCGACCTGGTGGTCCTCTCCGAAGGCCCGGCGTCGATGCCCCGCGAGAAGGGCGAGGAGCTCAAGCAGAGCCCGTCCGGCGTGCGCGTCTACGTCAACCGCGGCGACGGCACCTGGCGCGCCGTCGATTCGACCTACCAGGACCGCTCCTTCGGCGACGTCGTGGTGGTCGAGGATTTCGACGGCGACGGCGTCCGCGACATGGTGACCGGCAGCCGCGCCATCGGCTATCACGAGCTGGTCAAGCTGGGTACCCCGGACGGCGGATGGCGCGCGGCTCCGCTCGACACCCTGCCCGAGCAGTCGCTGGTGTGGAGCCTGGCGGCCGGCGACTTCGACGGCGACGGGCTCGCCGACCTGGCGATCGGCTACCGTGACAACCAGTGGGGCGTGCGCCGGGAGGCCCTCGACCTCCTGCTCAACCGGTCGCGGCCGGGAAGCCTCGAGTGGGAGCGGCGGCTCGTCGCCGTCGGTGAGGTCGACAAGGGCTTCGGCGCGCTGGCCAGCGGCGACGTCGACGGCGACGGCAACCTGGACCTGGTGGCCGCCGACGACGTCGGCGCCGTCCACGTCTTCCTCGGCGACGGCGAGGGCAACCTCCGGCGCGAGCGGTCGCCCGAGCTCGCACCGCCGGCGTCGCACCGCCACTGCGCGGGCTACGAGGTGCGGCTGCGCGATCTCGACGGCGACGGCCGCGACGAGATCGTCGCCGGTTTCGCCGGCGAGCCCGGCGGCGAGCAGGCCCTGTTGGGGCTGCTGGAGAAGCGCTGCCCGGACCGCGGTGCGCTGCGCGCCTGGAGCCCGGCTCCCGCCGCCACCCGCCCAGCCGTGGACGAGGGCCGGTGACGGTCCGCGGTCGATTGGCGAAAAAAAGGCTTGACATCGCGGAAGGTCGGCGAATATAGTGAATCAGCATAACCCGTGACCGTTCGAGCGATCCGTCGTCAGGACCACGACACGTGGGGAGCGAACGGGGGCAACGATTCGAGTCATCGAGGCCGGAGTCAGCGAGGAGGAGCCGCAAGGACGGTGTTCCGGCTCGGCTCCGGCGTGATACGATCCAAGGACTTCTGCGGTATCCGAATCTTTGAGCAGGAGGTGATCGCTTTTCAGGAGAGAGAGTGTGGGATCAGGTCCAGCCCAATTCCGGAGTAGTTCCGAAGTAGTACAGTCACTGATGGAAATCTGAAGGAGGTTCTTCCGAGATGTCCAAGAAGCTTTTCACCTGCCTGCTGGTCCTCGGCCTCGTCGCCGTGGGCGGCCAGGCCTTTGCGGTGGTCGGTGCCAACGACAACGTGCCGGCCGCCACCCTGCTGCTCCCCTACTTCGAGGTCGACCTCGACGAGGCGGACGGCATCACCACCCTGTTCTCCGTCAACAACGCCTCGGCCGCTGCGGTCCTGGCCCACGTCACCGTGTGGACCGACCTGTCGGTTCCGATCCTCGACTTCGACGTCTACCTGACCGGCTTCGACGTGCAGAGCTTCAACCTGCGCGACCTCCTGGTCGGCGGCATCCTGCCGCAGACGGCCCCGAGTAACGCCGTCAGCAACAACGGCGCCTTCTCGGCGGGGCACACCGTGTTCCCGAACTGCGGCGGCGGCTCGGTGACGATCTACAACCCGCTGCCGGCCACCGTCATCGGGATCATCCAGGACGCCCTCACCGGTGAGCCGCTGCGGGCCGGCAACGCGCAGGGTCTGTGCGCCGGCGTGCCGTTCGGCGACCGCATCGCCCGTGGCTACATCACGGTCGACTCGGTGAGCCAGTGCTCCATCCAGTTCCCGAACAGCCCGGGCTACTTCGTGGATGGCGGCGCCGGTATCGCCAACAACGACAACGTCCTGTGGGGCGACTACTTCTACATCGACCCGGCGAACAACTTCGCCCAGGGCGAGACGCTGGTCCACATCGAGGCCTCCGGCGCGGTGCTGGGTGCGGGCGTGCCGTCCTGCGACATCACGGACTTCAACCCCAACACCTTCTACTGCCGCTACACGGCGGTCCCGGGTGCGGACAACCGCGAGTCGCTGCCGAGCATGTGGGCGACCCGGTACCTGCTGGGTGGTGCTTTCACCGGCGGCACCGACCTCATCGTCTGGCGTTCGACCAACGACGACGAGAGCACCTTCTCGTGCGGCACGTTCCCGCCGTTCTTCCTCGAGCAGAACCAGATCGTCGTGTTCGACGAGGAGGAGAACCCGATCACTCCGCAGGATCTGCCGTCCGGTCCGTTCGGCGCTCCTGAGGAGAGCCCGTTCCCGTGGGAGACCCAGCGGGTCGAGGTCGGCCCGGGCTTCTCGGTGCAGGCTCCGTTCGGTTGGGCGTACCTCAACCTGAACATCGAGGAGCAGCACCATCAGGCCTGGGTGGTCGCCGTGATGTCGGCGGACGGCCGCTTCAGCGTGGGCTTCGACGCCATCGCGCTGAACAACCTGAACGCTGCGGTCGGTGAGGTTCCGGGTGGCATCGACGCTGGTGACGACAACGTCTGCATCAGTGACAATGGCGCCTGGTTCCCCTGCAGCTAGTAAGTGACGTCTTGCAGGGTGGGGCGGGCCTCGCTCGCTCCACCCTGCTTTTCTTTCCGCCGTTGCGCCCTGCCGCCGATCCCCGGCGGCAGGGCGGAGGGGCGAGACGGATTCTGCTGGGATGTTCCGCTGCGATTGTGCTCGCCGAGGCGCTCCATCGAGAGGAGAGCCGTGCACCCTGCGGTATGCCGATATTGGCATTTCGCAACGAACGACAGATCTTGGAATAACGGAGAGGCCTCGAAGGCCCCCCGGATTGAAGGAGCCGTATCGATGCGGAGATGCCTTAGCCTTCCCTGCGCCACCCTTGCCGCCCTGTTCGTAGCACTGCTGGTGCCCGCCGTCGCCGGCGCCGCCAACGATCCCGCCGTGCAGGTGCCCCAGGACCGCTGGGGCACGCTCGAACCGCGCGGGATCCCCGGCGATTCGACGGACTGGAACGGATCCGAACCGGACTGCGGCGATCCGTTCTGGATGTCGATCGACGCCGAGGGGGGCTACCTCTTCACCGCCACGGGGAACACGGTGGAGGTCTGGAAGCCGGGAACGGACCCGGGCAATCCGTCGCTCTTGCAGACCGTCTGTCAGCCGGTCCTCGGCGACTTCAAGAAGAGCGACACCGACTTCTTCTTCTTCCACATCGACGCGCCGCCGGACGATCCCTCCATCTTCGCCGTCGGGGTGGGCAGCGGGATGGGCCTGGTGGTGATAGACCACTCGACCCCGGGCAAGGCCTCGATCCGCTACCAGGACGAGGGACAGACGACGGTCGGTAATGGTAAGGACTACTCGATCGCCAACACGACCACCTCGTCGCTGGCGGCGATGACCACCAGCGGCGGCCGCGATCTGGTCTATGTGCTGACCAGCAAGAAGCAGGTGCTGGCCTACGACCTCGACCGCGTGCGCGCCCTGAGCAGCCCCTGCCTGGCCGAGACGGGCTGTGGCAGCAACGTCTTCCTGGGCGAGCTGCCGCAGTCGGCGACCTCCATCGCCGGGGCGGGCAGCCACCTGATGCTCCTGTGGGGCACCAAGATCTTGGTCTACAACATCGACACCAACCCCGCCCAGCCCACCCTGGTGGGCAGCGTCGACCTGAAGAACCTGATCATCGAGATCGCCGCCTGGGAGCGCAACGGCAAGACGTTCGTCGCGGGCGGCGGCATCAACCTCGTCGAGACCTACGACCTGAGCTGCCTGGCGACGGGCTGCGCCGGCAAGCAGACGGTGCTGCAGACGCCGGGGAGCAACTTCGTCAAGGCCTCGAAGGATCCGGTCACCAACAAGACCTACCTCTACGTCGGCTCCAACAACAGCCGCATCGGCGGCGTCCAGCTCGAGTACTTCTTCGACACCGAGAGCTGGGAGGACCTCACCCCCCACAGCCATCCGTCCGGCTACTGGGGCTGGTACTACGAGGGCAACCCGACCGGCTTCAACCACATGCGACCGCTGCAGGGCGTCGTCTACGCCAACCACCTCTACCGCGCCGCCGCGAGCATCTTCGACGTCCACGAGATCGTCGCCGCCGGTCCGCCGAACGCCGCGTTCACCTGGTCGCCGCAGCAGCCCTACGCCGGCGACGCGGTGGCCTTTACCGACCAGTCGGTGGGTGCGCCGACGGCGTGGAACTGGCAGTTCGACGACGCCAACGTCAGCGCGTCGGTGCAGCGCAACCCGAGCGGTGTCGAGTTCCTCAGCCAGGGCCTCAAGGACGTCACCCTGGTGGCGAGCAACGAGAACGGCGCCAGCGACCCGAAGGTGAACCAGGTCACGGTCCTCGACCCGGCGCCGGCGATCGCCTCGGTGACCCCCAACGTCACCACCGCGCCGGTGTGCTCGGAGATCCTGTTCACCGCCTCGGCCAGCGGCAAGCTGCCGCTGACCTACGACTGGGACGTCCTCGATGGCGGCGACGTGGTGGTCGACAACGGCGGCACTCCCGGAGCCGGCAGCACCTTCACGTGGACCGTGCCGGTGGCGCAGACGCCGGGGCCCTATCGCGCACGCCTGGTGGTCAGCGGCGTGGGGTCCACGCCGGCCGCGTTCAGCCCGGTGGTCATCATTCAGGCCCTGCCCGACCTGGCCTTCCTCGACGGCTCGAGCCAGCCGGTATCGCCGACCGCCTATCAGCCGGCCGCCACGGACCAGGGCTTCGGTCAGTTCGACTTCTCCGTCAACGCGCGCGGCGCCACCAAGTGGACCTGGAACTTCGGCGACGGCAGCTGCCCGGCCGGGTTCACCGACAACGGCGCCACCTGCTCGACCGCGGACCCGACCCTGGGCAAGAACCCGTCTCACCAGTACACGGTGGGCTTCCAGACCCACCAGGTCACGGTGACGGTCGAGAACTGCCGCGACGGCCAGATCACCAGCGCCTCCCGCGAGGTCCAGGTGGGCGCGGTGGCGCCGCTGGCGGCGGGCTTCGAGATCGACGGCAGCTTCTGCTCCGGCTCGGGGATCACCCGCATCTGCGGCGCCAACGTCAACCAGGCGATCACCTTCGCCAACCAGTCGACCGGCTTTCCCGACTCCTACGAGGTCGACTGGAACGGCAACGGCTTCGTCGCCGAGACGCCCAACGCCAGCGGCAAGTTCGTGCACACCTACGGCTCGCCGGGCAACTTCGCCCCCAAGCTGCGTGCCAAGCGCGGCGCGGAGACGAACACCTATACGCATCCGGTGATCACCATCGGCAGCGCGGCTCCGGCTTCGGTGAGCGTGTCGCGCAGCAGCGCCACGCCGGTGGTCAACACCAACGTCACCTTCACCGCGGCGGCCAACAACTGCACGCCGCCGACCAGCTGGACCTGGTCGATCGGTACGGGCGGTAGCTTCAACGGCGCCTCGAACACCTCGTCGGTGTCGGTGAAGTACTCGACCTCCGGGCTGCGCACGGTCACGGCGACCGCCAACGGCGGCGGCTGCGCCGGCAAGTCCGGCTCGACCAACGTCAACGTGCAGAGCGGCGGCGGTGGTGGCGGCGGTGGCGGCGGCGGCGGTGGTGGCGGTGGCGGCGGCGGCGGCTCGCTCAACGCCGTCTTCTCCTTCGCCCCGACGTCGCCGAAGGCCGGCTCGCCGGTGGCGTTCGACGCCAGCGGCTCGAGCGGTGCCGCCGCCTACGAGTGGGACTTCGGCGACGGCACGGACGCGAACGGGGTCGCCCAAGTCAGCCACACCTACGCCAAGGCCGGCAACTACGAGGTGACGCTGGAGGTTTCCAAGCCCGATCTCGGGTGTGCCTTCAACGTCTGCGTGTCTTCGATCAAGAAGACGGTCCAGGTGGTGGACTCCGGCGAGGAGCCGGTGGGTCCCGGCGGCAACGGCTGCGGCGGCGACGCCGCGAAGGATCCCGGAAAGCTCTGCCTGCTCGGCGGCCGCTTCGAGGTGAGCGTCGAGTTCGAGCTGCCCCAGAAGGGCCTGACGAAGGGCAGCGCAATCTGGGAGTCCGAGAAGACCGGGTTCTTCTGGTTCTCGCGGTCGACCAACGTCGAGCTGATCGTGAAGGTGCTGGACGGCAGGCCGGTCAACGGCAAGTACTGGGTCTTCTACGGCGCGTTGACGAACGTGCCGTACAAGGTCCGGGTCACCGACCTCGAGACCGACACCACCAAGATCTTCCCGTCGCTGAGCGGTGGAGCGAACGAGATCTGCGGCGGACAGTTCACCGACGCCTTCGACCCGGCGACGGACACCGCCGCGAGCCGGGTGCAGGACGCCACGCACGTCATCGGTGTGCCCCACGACGACGAGGAGCCGTCGGAGACGCTCAGCCTGCTCGACGACCGCTTCAAGGTCAGCGTCGACTTCCAGTACACCCACCCGGAGACGAAGCAGATCGTCAGCGGCACCGGCAAGGCCGTGCCCGGCACCGACCAGAGCGGCTACTTCTGGTTCTTCAACGAGCAGAACCTGGAGCTGGTCGTCAAGATGGTGGACGGGCGAGAGGCCTTCGGCCACTTCTGGGTCTTCTACGGCGGCCTGACCTCGGTCGAGTACACGCTGACCGTGGAGGACGCGGTGACCGACACCATCAAGACCTATACGAAGGAGGAGGGCGGCCTCTGCGGCCGCTCGGACACCACCGCCTTCGCGGAAAGCCTGTAACCATTCCGATCCGGACCGAGACGGCGGTCGGCGCACGGTGCGCCGGCCGCCGTTTCGTTTGCAGGCGGCGGCAACGGTAAGATGAACCGAATGGCGACACCGGCGATCCACGCCCGGGGACTCACCAAGGTCTACCGGACCTACGCCACGCCCTGGCACCGCCTGCGGGAGGCGATCACCCGCCGTCCCTGCCACCGCGAGCTCCGCGCCCTCGACGACGTCTCCTTCCACCTCGACCGCGGCCGTGGCCTGGCGGTGGTGGGCGAGAACGGGGCCGGCAAGAGCACGCTGCTGAAGGTCCTCGCCGGTATCACCCGCGCGACCCGGGGCGAGCTGGCGGTGCAGGGCAAGATCGCCTCCATCCTCGAGCTGGGCTCCGGGTTCCACCCGCAGTTCACCGGCCGGCAGAACATCGTCCTCAACGCAGCCATGCTCGGACTGTCGAGAGAGGATGTCGAAGCGCGGACGCCGGACATCGTGGCCTTCAGCGAGCTCGGCCACTTCATCGACCAGCCGGTGAAGACCTACTCGACCGGCATGGCGATGCGCCTCGGCTTCGCCATCGCCACCCAGGTCGAGCCCGACGTGCTGATCATCGACGAGGCGCTGTCGGTGGGCGACGGCTACTTCCAGAAGAAGTGCATGGACCGCATGCGGCGGTTCGTCGGCGAGGGAGGTACGCTGCTGTTCTGCTCGCACGCCATGTACTACGTCTCGGTCTTCTGCCAGGAGGCGCTCTGGCTGCGCTCCGGACGCATGGAGGCGCTGGGCGCGGTGGACCAGGTGGTGCGCGAGTACGAGGCCTTCCTCGACTTCAAGGGCGCGGCGGCGGAGGCGGGCGAGGCGCGGCTCCCCGAAGCCCCCGCCGAACGGCCGGCGCGGCTGCGCGACGTGCGCCTGGCCGGCCGCGGCGCGCCGTCCGTATACCACAGGGGCGAGCCGCTGATCCTGGAGATCGACGTCGAGGCGGACTCGCCGGACACGGAGCTTCACGTCGGGGTCGGCGTCAATCGCGCCGAGGGCACCGAGGTGGCGGCCTTCTCGACCCACCACGGCGGCCGTGAGCCGCTGTCCGGCGACACCGACTACCGGCTGCGCCTGGTCATCCCGCGGCTGCCGCTGGTCAAGGGGGAGTTCAGCCTCTACGTCTTCCTCCTCGACCAGGCGGCGCTGCACGTGTACGACCAGCGGATCCTCCCCGCCGCCTTCCGCGTCGAGAGCGAGGCATACCGCTTCGGCCTGGTCGAGGTCGACCACGTGTGGGAGCTGCCGCTGCAGGCAGCCCGGGTCCCGATCACCCTGGAAGCGGAGGTTCATGGATGACGACGGACGTTCTGCCGCGCCGCACCGAGCTCACCGCCGGTGCCGACGGACATCCCGTCGTGCAGCCGTTGCTGCACGTCGACGAGGACAGCATCTACAACCCGGTCTCCGACCGCACCGCGCGGCGCGGCGAGGAGGACTTCGCGCTGCTCGAGCGGCTGGCGCGCGGCGAGTTGGCGCCTGCCGCCCTGGACCCGGGTGACCGCGAGCGGCTTCTCGCCGAGGCCTGGTTGCTGTCCGCGGACGCCGACGCCAGCCGCCAGTACCTCCTCAAGTACGTCTCGCTCGAAGCCCACACCGTGTGCAACCAGGCGTGCTACTTCTGCCCGGTGTCGGTGGACCCGCGCGAGGACTACTTCATGCCGACGGAGACCTACGAGCGCATCGTGGGCGAGCTGGCGGCGTGGCGCGACACTATCGAAGCGGTGTTCATGATCAGCTACAACGAGCCGACCCTCGACAAGCGGTTCGTCGACCAGGTGCGCACCATCAAGCAGGCCGGCCTGCCGCCGGCGGTGCTCACCAACGGCTCGGGCCTAACCCCCGGCCGCGTCGACGAGCTGGTCGAGATGGGCGGCCTGCGGTACCTGTCGATCAACCTGTCGACCGCCGACCGCGAGCGCTACCGCGCCACCCGCGGCGGCGACCACCTGCAGGTCGTGCTGCGCAACCTCGAGCACGCCCGCGACCTGCCGGTGGCGGAGACGATGGACGTCGTGGTGCTCGGCACCGGCGACGAGAACCACCGCAACGACTTCGCGGAGCTGTCGGCGATGTTCGCGGGCAGCCGCTTCAACGTCAAGAGCTTCGAGGTGATGGACCGCGCCGGCTACCTGCAGATCGGCGCCTCGGTGGCCAAGGACGGCAAGAGCCTGTGCGGCTGCGACAACATGGGGCCGCGTCCGATCCAGCACCTCCACATCACGCCGCGCGGCAAGTGCGTGCTGTGCTGCGAGGACTACGACGAGCGCTACGTGGTCGGCGACCTCACCACGCAGACGGTCGAGGAGGTGCTGACCGGGCCGGCGATGGCGACCATGCGGCGCTGGGTCTACGGCCTCGACGAGGCGCCGGCCGACTTCATCTGCC
>CAZLBJ010000292.1:0-3192 GCA_964557755.1 uncultured Thermoanaerobaculia bacterium | reverse complement strand
GCCGCCGGCAAGCCGCGCGCCCGCGTCCCCGCCCCCGGCGGCGACGCCCCGCCGCCGGCCAGCGAGGCGGTCGGCCAGGCGGTGGAGCGCTGCATCGCCTCCACCCAGAGCGGCGCCCGTTGCACCCGCCCCGCCGAGCCCGGCTCGCGCCACTGCTGGCAGCACGGCGCCGGCTGAGGGCGCGGGCCGTCCATAACGCCTACGGCGCCGTTCGTAGAGCCTATGGTCACGACCCCGGCGAAGCCTGTGCGCGAAGCCTTCATTCTCCGTGGCGGCGCGGGTTTCCGGGTGCCGCGCCGGCGGCCCGATGCTTGCTGTGGACGGTCTGACTGTACCGCCGACGCACAGACGTTCCCAGGAGTGAGCCCGAGATGAGCGATCCCACGCCGCCCAGCGACCCGAACCGCGCCCCCGGCTCCGCCGCCGGGCCCCTCCGCCGCCGCTACGTGCCCGCCGTCGGGCCGCGGCTGAAGAAGCTCCTGCAGGTCGTCTTCGGCCTCTTCGCGCTGCTGGCGGTCAACTCGCTCTACCTGGTCAGCGTACGGGTGCTCGAGGCGGCGACCGGCAACACGTACCAGAACTGGTTCTACATCGGGATGTTCCTCTTCCACCTGGTGCTCGGGCTGCTCATCGTGGTGCCGGTGGTGGCCTTCGGCATCGCCCACTGGAAGAACGCCAAGGACCGCCCGAACCGGCGCGCCGTCAAGGTCGGCTACGCGTTGTTCACCACCGCTCTGGTGCTCCTCGTCTCCGGCGTCGTGCTCACCCGCATCGAGGGCGTCATCGTGGTCAAGGACCCCGGCGTGCGCTCGGTGGCCTACTGGCTGCACGTGGCGACGCCGCTGGTGGCCGCCTGGCTGTTCGTCCTCCACCGCCTCGCCGGCCAGAAGATCCGCTGGCAGGTCGGCGCCCGCTGGGCGGTGGTGGCGGCGGTGTTCGCCGCCGTGCTGCTGGTGCTCCAGGCGCAGGACCCGCGCCAGTGGAACGTCGAGGGGCCGAAGTCGGGCGAGACCTACTTCTTCCCCTCGCTGGCGCGCACCACCACCGGCGACTTCATCCCCGCCAAGGTGCTGATGAACAACGACTACTGCCTCGAGTGCCACGGCGACGTGCACGAGCGCTGGCAGTACAGCGCCCACCGCTTCAGCTCGTTCAACAACCCGCCGTACCTCTTCTCGGTGCGCGAGACGCGGCGCATGGCGCTGGAGCGCGACGGCAGCGTGCAGGCCTCCCGCTGGTGCGCCGGTTGCCACGACCTGGTGCCGTTCTTCTCCGGACGCTTCGACGACCCGGAGTTCGACGACGTCCACGACCCGACCTCGCAGGCCGGCATCACCTGTACCGCCTGCCACGCGATCACCAACATCAACTCGACGCGCGGCAACTCGGACTACACCATCGAGGAGCCGATCCACTACCCGTTCGCCTTCGCCGAGAACGAGGCCCTCCAATGGGTCAACTTCCAGCTCGTCAAGGCGAAGCCGGAGCTGCACAAGAAGACGTTCTTGAAGGAGCTGCACAAGACGCCGGAGTTCTGCAGCGCCTGCCACAAGGTGCACCTGCCGCCCGAGCTCAACGACTACAAGTGGCTGCGCGGCCAGGACCACTACTCGACCTACCACCTCTCCGGCGTCTCCGGGCACGGCATCACCAGCTTCTACTATCCGCCGGAGGCGCAGGACACCTGCGCCGGCTGCCACATGCCGCTGCGCGAGTCCGACGACTTCGGCGCCCGCGACTTCGACCTCGCAGGCGGCCTCGAGGTGCACGACCACCTGTTCCCGGGCGCCAACACCGGCATCCCGCACCTGCTCGACTTCCCCGACTGGGTGGCGGACACCCACCGCCAGTTCAACGAGGGGGTGATGCGGGTCGACCTCTTCGGTCTGAAGGAGGGCGGCACCATCGGCGGCGCGCTGCACGCGCCGCTGCGCCCGGTGGTGCCGGCGCTCGAGCCGGGCAAGACGTACCTGCTCGAGGCGGTGGTGCGGACGATGAAGATGGGCCACCCGTTCACCCAGGGCACGGTGGACTCGAACGAAGTGTGGGTGGACATGGCGGTGACCGGCGCGGACGGGGACCTCGTGGGCCGCTCCGGCGGCTTCGGGCCGGACGGCCGCGTCGACCCGTACTCCCACTTCGTCAACGTCTACATGCTCGACCGCCACGGCAACCGCATCGATCGGCGCAACGCGCAGGACATCTTCGTGCCGCTCTACAACCACCAGATCCCGCCGGGCGCCGCCGACGTCGTCCACTACCGGCTGACGGTGCCGCAGGACGCGCGCGGCGCGCTGACCGTGGAGGTGGGGCTCAACTACCGCAAGTTCGACACCACCTACCTCAAGTACGTCTACGGGCCGGACTACGCCAACGACCTGCCGGTGCTCGACCTCGCGCGCGACCGCGTCACCTTCCCGATCGCCGCGCCGGGGACGCCGGCGCCGGCGGTGGACAACCCGCCGTCGCCGATCGAGGAGTGGCAGCGCTGGAACGACTACGGCATCGCCCTGCTTCTGAAGGGCGGCAAGAGCAAGGGTGAGCTGCGCCAGGCGGAGGAGGCCTTCGCCCGCGTCGAGGCGCTCGGCCGGCCGGACGGGCCGCTCAACCTGGCGCGCGTCTACATCGAGCAGGGGACGGTGCGCGACAAGGCGATCGAGGCGCTCTCCCGCGCCGCCGGGTTCGACCCGCCGGCGCCCCCCTGGTCGGTGGCCTGGTTCACCGGCCTGGTCAACAAGCAGAATGGCTACCTCGACCAGGCGATCGCCGACTTCCGCTCGATCATCGAGCTCGACGACGCCGAGACGCGCCGGCGCGGCTTCGACTTCGGCCAGGACTGGCGGGTGTTGACCGAGCTCGGCCAGACCCTCCTCGAGCGCGCCAAGCAGGAGCGCGGCGAGGAGCGGCGGGCGAAGCGCGAGGCGCTGACCCGCGAGGCGGTGGGCTACCTCGAGCGGGCGCTGGCCCTCGACCAGGAGCACATGCCGGCCCACTTCAACCTCTACCTCGCCTACCGCCAGCTCGGCGACGAGGCGAAGGCGGGCGAACACCTGGCGCTCTACCAGAAGTACCGGCCGGACGACAACGCGCGCGACCGCGCCGTCTCCGTCGCCCGCGCCGCCGACCCGGCGGCCGACCACGCGGCGGAGGCCATCGTCCTCTACGACCTGCAGCGCGAGGGGGCCTACGAGC
>CAZLBJ010000291.1:0-2720 GCA_964557755.1 uncultured Thermoanaerobaculia bacterium | reverse complement strand
AGGGGTAGGTGGGCAGCGGCACGCGGCGGCGGCCGCGGCCGCCGCCGTAGCTCTGCCAGTCGGGCTCGCAGCCGAGCAGCCACAGCTTGCCGAGAGCGGTGGCGGCGTGGGCGCCGTCCGGGCGCCGCTCGTAGTCGCCGGGCCGCGCCGAGCCGCCGCGCAGCGCCTCGCCCTCCGCCGCGCACTGGGTGGCGAGGCTGAGCAGCGTCTGCCCCGGCCCGACCTCCAGCAGCACGCGCTGCGGGTCCTCGGCCAGCGCCGCCACCGCCGGCGCGAAGAGCACCGGCCGGCAGGCGTGCTCGCCCCAGTAGCCGGGGTCGGTGGCCTGCGCGCCGGTGATCCAGGCGCCGGTGACGTTAGACAGGTAGGGCACCTCCGGCGGCCGCAGCTCGAAGCCCGACACCATCTCGCCGAGCTCGTCGCGGATCGCCTCCATCATCGACGAGTGGAAGGCGTGCGTGGTGGGCAGCCGGCGGTGCTCGACGCCTGCCGCCGCCAGGCGGCGCTCGAGGTCCTCCACCGCCGCCGTCGGTCCGGCGACCACCGACTGCTCCGGCCCGTTGACCGCGGCCAGCGACAGCGCGCCGTCGCCCGCCTCGGCCAGCCAGGGCACCAGGCGCTCCGGGGTCAGCGGCACGCCGAGCATGGCGCCGGCCGGCAGGGCGTCGATCAGCCTGGCGCGCCGCGCCACCAGCGCCAGAGCGTCCTCGAGGCGCAGCACGCCGGCGAGCGCCGCCGCCACGTACTCGCCCAGCGAGTAGCCGAGCAGCGCCTCCGGGCGCACGCCCCACGACGACCACAGGCGGGCCAGCGCCCACTCGACGGCGAACAGCGCCGGCTGCGCGAAGACGGTGCGGTCGAGGCGGCGGGAGGCCTCGTCGCGCCCGCCGCCAGCCTCGACACCGGTGCCACCGCGCCGCAGCATGGCCTTGAGGTCGACCGCGCCGCCGCCGCCGGCGCGGCGCGCCGCGGCGGCCTCCGCGCCGCCTGGGAACAGCACCTCGCGCACGTCGCAGCCGAGGTGCGGCGCCAGCGCCTCGGCGCAGCGGTCGAGCTCGCGGCGGAAGACCTCCTCCTCGAGGTAGAGGCCGGCGCCCATGCCGGCGTACTGACTGCCGAGGCCGGAGAGGAGATATACCACCGGCGGCCGCACGGCGTCGCGGCAGACGGCGTCGAAGGCGCGCCCGCGCACCTCGCCGCGCAGCGCCGCGGCGGCCTCGGCGCCGTCGGCGGCGACCACCGCGCGGCGGTGCTCGAAGGCGCGGCGGCCGATCTGCAGCGTCCAGGCGGCGTCGGCCAGCTCGTCGTGCGAGCGGCCCTCCAGCGCGCCGGCGAGGTTGGCGCAGGCGGCGTCGAGGGCGGCGGCGCTGCGCGCCGAGACGACGACCAGCTGCTGGTTGCGCGCCGCGAGGTCCGCGGCACGCGCCGCCGCCGGCGCCTCCTCCAGTACCAGGTGGGCGTTGGTGCCGCCGAGGCCCAGCGAGTTGACGGCGGCGCGGCGCCGGCCACCCGCCGGCCGCCGCCAGTCCCGCAGCTCGGTGTTGACGAAGAACGGTCCGCCGTCGAAGTCGACGTTCGGGTTGGGATCGCGGAAGTGCAGGCTGGGCGGGATCTCGCCGTGCTCGAGGGTGAGCACCGCCTTGATCAGCCCGGCGACGCCGGCCGCCCGGTCGAGGTGGCCGAGGTTGGTCTTCACCGAGCCCACCGGGCAGGTGGCGCGGCCGCCGGCGCGCCCGTAGGCGCGGTTGAGGGCCGCGATCTCCACCGGGTCGCCGAGCGGCGTCCCCGAGCCGTGGCACTCGACGTAGCCGACGCTAGCCGGGTCGATGCCGGCGGCGCCGAGGGCGCTGGCGATCACCGCCGCCTGCCCGTCGACCGCGGTGGCGGTGTAGCCCACCTTCATCGAGCCGTCGTTGTTGACCGCCGAGCCGAGGATGACGGCGCGCACCGTGTCGCCGTCGGCGAGCGCCTGCTCGAGCGGCTTGAGCAGCACGACGCCGACGCCGTTGCCGAAGACGTAGCCGCTGGCGGCGGCGTCGAAGGCGCGCAGGTGGCCGTCGTGCGACACGCCGCCGGAGGGGTCGTAGCGGTAGCCCGCCTCCTGCGGCAGGTGGATCGACACGCCGCCGGCCAGCGCCATGTCGCACTCGCCGGCGAGCAGGCTGCGGCAGGCGGTGTGCACCGCCACCAGCGAGGTCGAGCAGAAGCTCTGCACCGCCACGCTCGGCCCGCGCAGGTCGAGCTTGTAGGAGACGTGGGTGGTCAGCGAGTCCTTCTCGTTGCCGATCAGCGCCTGGAACTCCCCCACCGAGGTGGCGAAGTCGGGCTCCGACCACAGCAGGCGCAGGTAGCTCGAGATCGACGAGCCGCCGAAGACGCCCACCGGCCCGCCCACCCGCGCCGGGTCGTAGCCGGCGTCCTCCATCGCCTGCCAGCAGTGCTCGAGGAACAGGCGGTGCTGCGGGTCGAGGATGCGCGCGTCGCGCGGCGAGAAGCCGAAGAAGGCGGCGTCGAACTGGTCGACGTCGGCGAGCACCGGCCGCGCCTTGACGTAGTCGGGGTCGGCGAGGTCGGCGGCGGGCACGCCGGCGGCGGCGAGCTCGTCGTCGCCGAAGAAGCGCACCGCCTCGCGGCCCTGGCGCAGGTTCTCCCACAGCTCGCCGACGCCGGCGGCGCCGGGGAAGCGGCCTGCGAGGCCGATGACGGCGACGGCGCCGCCC
>CAZLBJ010000290.1:0-12698 GCA_964557755.1 uncultured Thermoanaerobaculia bacterium | reverse complement strand
CGACGACACCTACAACTCGAACCCGGACGCCATCGCCCGCGCGCTGGCCGCCGCCGCCGAGCTGGCCGGCGCGGAGCGCCGCCGCTGGGCGGTGCTCGGCGACATGCTGGAGCTCGGCCCCGAGGCGCCCCGCTTCCACCGCGAGGCCGGCCACCGCGCCGCCGAGCTCGGCTTCGACCCGGTGGCCGGGGTCGGCGCCCTGGCGCGCGAGCTGGCCGCCGCCGCCGGCGAGGCGGGCGCGGAGGCGCCGTGGTTCGCCGACGCCGGGGCGGCCGCCGGCTGGGCCGCCGACGAGCTGGCGGCGGGCGACCTGGTGCTGGTCAAGGGCTCGCGCGGCGTCGGCCTCGACGCCGTGGTCGAGCGGCTGCGCGCCGCCGGGGCCGGAGGGGAGAGGACGGCCTGATGCTCTACCACCTGCTCTTCCCGCTGGCGGACGAGTTCGCGCCGTTCAACGTCTTCCGCTACATCAGCTTCCGCACCGCCGGCGCCATCGTCACCGCGCTGCTCCTGTCGCTGCTGCTCGGCCCGTGGTTCGTGCGCACCCTGCGGCGGCTGTCGGTGGGCCAGAACATCCGCGACGTCGGCCCGCAGGCCCACCTGCTGAAGGCCGGCACGCCGACCATGGGCGGCCTGCTGATCCTCTTCGCGCTCACCGTCTCGACGCTGCTGTGGGCGGTGCTCGACAACCCCTACACCTGGGTGGTGCTCGGCGTCACCCTGGCCTTCGGCGGCATCGGCTTCCTCGACGACTACCTGAAGGTCAAGCGCGAGCGCAACCTCGGCCTCACCAGCCGCCAGAAGTTCGGCATGCAGGTGCTCGCCGCGCTCGCCGCCGGCGCCGTGGTGCTGGTGCTGCCCGGCGAGTACGCCATCGAGCCGACGCTGGCGCTGCCTTTCTTCAAGGCCCTGGTGCTCCAGCTCGGCGTCTTCTACGTGCCGTTCGCGGTGCTGGTGCTGGTCGGCTCGTCGAACGCCGTCAACCTGACCGACGGCCTCGACGGGCTGGCGATCGGCAGCACGATGATCGCCGCCGGCACCTACGCCATCTTCACCTACGTCGCCGGCAACCGGGTGATCGCCACCTACCTGCAGGTCGAGTACGTCTCCGGCGTCGGCGAGGCGACGGTGTTCTGCGGCGCCCTGGTCGGCGCCTCCCTCGGCTTCCTGTGGTTCAACTCGCACCCGGCCGAGGTGTTCATGGGCGACGTCGGCTCGCTGTCGATCGGCGGCGCCATCGGCATCGTGGCGGTGCTCTGCAAGCAGGAGGTGCTGCTGGTGGTGGTCGGCGGCATCTTCGTCATGGAGGCGCTCTCCGTGATGCTGCAGGTGGCCTTCTTCCGCGCCACCAAGCGCCGCATCTTCCGCATGTCGCCGCTCCACCACCACTTCGAGCTGGTGGGCTGGGCGGAGCCAAAGATCATCGTGCGCTTCTGGATCCTGGCGATGATCTTCTCCCTGATCGGGCTGTCGACCCTGAAGCTGCGATGAGCGAGATGAACCCCATCGCGGACCTCGGGGCCGGCCGGCGCTGGCGGCGGGCGGTGGTCTACGGCCTCGGCCTCTCCGGGCGCGCCGCGGCGGAGCTGCTGCGCTCGCGCGGCGTCGCCGTCTTCGCCGTCGACGAGCGCCCGCCCGCCGAGCTGCCGGCGCTGCCCGAAGGGGTCGAGCTCCACGGCGAGGACGCGGCGCTGCCCGCCGACGCCGACGGCGTGGTGCTCTCCCCCGGCGTGCCGCCGGACCGCCCGCTGCTCGCCGCCGCCCGCTCCGCCGGCTTGCCGGTGATCTCCGAGGTCGAGCTCGCCTTTCCGCTGCTCGACGGGCCGGTGGTCGGCATCACCGGCTCGAACGGCAAGTCGACCACCACCGCGCTCACCGGCGCCATGCTCGCCGAAGCCGGCCGCGCGGTCGAGGTGTGCGGCAACATCGGCGAAGCGCTGTCGGCGAAGGTGGACGGCCCGCCCGGCCGCGTCTTCGTCGTCGAGCTGTCGAGCTTCCAGCTCGAGGCGGTCGACACCTTCCGGCCGCGCGCCGCGGCGCTGCTCAACCTGTCGCCCGACCACCTCGACCGCTACCCGGACCTCGACGCCTACGCGGCGGCCAAGGAGAACCTCTTCCGCCGCCAGGGCGAGGGCGACGTGGCGGTGTTGAACGCCGACGACCCGCGCAGCGCGGCGGCGGCGAGCGCCGGCCGGCGGCGCTTCTTCTCGCGCCTCGGCGGCGTCGAGGACGGGTGCCACCTCGAGGGCGAGGCGGTGGTCGAGGTCGAGCCGGACGGCGCGGAGACCTGGCTCTTCGCGCGCTCCGAGCTGGCGCTGCCCGGCGCCCACAACCTCGAGAACGCGATGGCGGCGGCCCTTCTGGCGCGCGCCCTGGGCGCCCCGCCGGCCGCCCTGCGCCGCGCCGTCGCCGCCTTCCGCGGCCTGCCGCACCGCATGCAGCGGGTGGCGGACGCCGGCGGCGTCGCCTGGTTCGACGACTCCAAGGCGACCAACTTCGCCGCCGTCGCCAAATCGCTGGTCGATCTGCCGGACGGCGCCGTGCACCTGATCCTCGGCGGCCTCGGCAAGGGCGACGACCCGGCCGAGGTGGTCGCGCTGGCGCGCCGCAAGGCGAAGCGGCTGTACCTCGTCGGCGACGCGGCACCGGCCTTCGCGGCGGCGTTCGCCGGCGTCGCGCCGATCGAAGAGAGCGGCGTCCTGGAGCGCGCGGTGGCCGCCGCCGCCGCCGCCGCCGCGCCCGGCGACGTCGTGCTGCTGTCGCCGGCGTGCGCCAGCTTCGACCAGTTCGACGACTACGCGCACCGCGGCGACGTCTTCCAACGCCTGGTGCGCGAGGCGACGGCGGGCACCGCGGCTGCCGTAAGAGCCGGCAGCGCCGGGGGGAGCGCCTGATGGCCCGCAAGCTCGCCTCCGACAAGGTGCTGTTCACCGTCGTCGTGCTGCTCGTCGCCTTCGGCCTGGTGATGGTCTACTCGGCGAGCGCCGCCGTCGCCAGGAGCGAGGTCGGCGGCGCCTCCGGGGTCAACCCGTTCCTGGTCAAGCAGTCGGTGGCAGCGGCGATCGGCCTGGTGGCGATGCTGGTCGCCATGCACGTCGACTACCGGCGGCTCAAGCGCCCCGAGGTGGCCTACGCGCTACTCGCCGGCGCCGTGGCGCTCCTGGTGGCGGTGCTCTTCCAGCCGGTGATGAACGGCACCCGCCGCTGGTTCTTCCTCGGCCCGATCTCGGTGCAGCCGTCCGAGCTCGCCAAGCTGGCGCTGATCCCCTACGTCGCCTACCAGCTCGACCGCAAGCAGGAGCGCGTCGACCGCCCCGAGCTGCTGGTGCCGGTGGGGCTGGCCACCGCCGTCGTCGCCGGCCTGGTGCTCATGGAGCCGGACTTCGGCACCGCGGCGCTGCTCGCCGCCGCCGTCGGCCTGATGCTCTTCCTCGCCGGCCTCTCCTGGCGCTACCTCACCGCCGGCGGCCTCCTGGCGCTGCCGGTCGTGTCCTTCCTGGTGTGGTCGGAGGGCTACCGGCGCCAGCGCCTGTTCGCCTTCCTCGACCCGGAGGCCGATCCGCTGGGCGCCGGCTACCAGGTGCTGCAGTCGCTGATCGCCGTCGGCGCCGGCGGCATCTTCGGCGTCGGCCTCGGCAACAGCGGCCAGAAGCTGTTTTTCCTGCCGCAGCCGCACTCGGACTTCATCTACGCCATCGTCGCCGAGGAGCTGGGGATGGTCGGCGCGCTGGCGGTGCTCGCCCTCTTCCTGGTGCTGCTGTGGCGCGGCGTGCGCGCCGCCCTGCACGCGCCGGACGCCTTCGGCCGCCACCTCGGCCTCGGGCTCACCGCGGTGCTCGTGCTGCAGGCGCTGATCAACGTCTCGGTGGCGGTGTCGCTGCTGCCCACCAAGGGCATCCCGCTGCCCTTCCTCTCCTACGGCGGCTCCTCGCTGGTGGTCTCGATGACCGCCTGCGGCGTGCTGCTCAACCTCTCGGAGCACGGCGGATGAGCGCCGCCGCGCCATCCCGGGCACCGCGCGTGCTGCTCGCCGGCGGCGGCTCCGGCGGCCACGTCTTCCCCGCCCTGGCGGTGGGCGACGAGCTGGCGCGCCGCGGCTGGGGGGTGGACTTCGCGGGCGCCGCCGAGGGCATGGAGGCGCGCCTGGTGGCCGAGCGCGGCCTGCCTTTCCATCCGCTGCCGGCGCGCGCCCTGGTCGGCCGCGGGCCGCTCGACCAGCTCCGCGCCCTGTGGACGCTGGCGCGCTCGACCCTCGCCGCCCGCCGGCTGGTGCGCCGCCTCGGCGCGGCGGTGGTGGTCGGCACCGGCGGCTACGTCTCGGCGCCGGCGGTGCTCGGCGCCTCGCTCGCCGGCCTGCCGTCGCTGCACGTCGAGCCCAACGCCCGCGCCGGCCTCGCCAACCGCTGGCTGTCGCGCTGGGCGGCCGGCGCCGCGGTGGGCTTCGACAGCGCCCGCGACAGCCTGCGCTGCGCCGCCACCGTCACCGGCGTGCCGGTGCGCGCCGACTTCGTCGCGCTGCCCGACGCGGCGGCCGGCGGCGAGGGGGAGCCGGTGCGCCTGCTGGTGCTCGGCGGCAGCCAGGGCTCCGAGCAGCTCAACCGCGAGGTGCCGGCGGCGCTCGGCCGGCTCGCCGCCGCCGGAGCCCCGCCGCCCGCCGTCCTCCACCAGGCGGGGCGCGGCAAGGTCGAGACGGCGGTCGCCGCCTACGGGGAGGCGGGCCTGGCGGTGGCGGACCCGGCAGGCCGCGTCCGCGTCGTCGACTTCATCGCCGACACCGCGGCGGCGGGGGCGGCGGTGGTCGTCCCCGGCGACCGGGCGGACGCGGCGGAGCTGGCGGGCGCGCTCGGCGGCCTGCTCGGCGACCGGCCGCGCCTCGCCGCCATGGGCCGCGCCGCCCGCGCCCTCGGCCGCCCCGGCGCCGCGGCGGCGATCGCCGACCGTGTCGAGCGCCTGGCCGGCCCCGGCGCTCGCGCGCCCCGGGAGGCGACGGCATGATCTTCCAGCGCTTCGGGCACTCGCGCCTGCACTTCGTCGGCATCGGCGGCACCGGCATGAGCGGCATCGCCGAGGTGCTGGTGGGCGAGCAGGGGATCCACGTCTCCGGCTGCGACCGCGCGCTCGGCGAGACCACGGCGCACCTCGCGGAGCTCGGCGTCGAGGTGCACGAGGGGCACTCCGCCGACCACCTCGACGACGTCGACGTGCTGGTCATCTCCTCGGCCGTGCCGGAGGACAACCCGGAGGTCGAGGAGGCGCGCCGCCGCGGCGTGCCGGTGGTGCGCCGCGCCGAGATGCTCGGCGAGCTGATGCGCCTCAAGTACGGCCTCGCCATCGCCGGCACGCACGGCAAGACGACCACCACCTCGATGGTCGGCTCGGTGCTGATGGAGGCCGGCCTCGACCCCACCATCGTGGTCGGCGGCCGCATGCGGGCGCTGGGCACCGGCGCCCGCGTCGGCGCCGGCGACTTCCTGGTCGCCGAAGCCGACGAGTTCGACCGCAGCTTCCTGCGCCTGTCGCCGGTGCTCGCCGCGATCACCAACGTCGAGGTCGACCACCTCGACACCTACCGCGACCTCGCCGCCATCGAGGACGCGTTCGTCGAGTTCGCCAACCGCGTGCCCTTCTTCGGCCGCGTCCTGGTGTGCCTCGACGACCCGGTGGTGCAACGCATCCTGCCGCGCCTCGAGCGGCGGGTGGAGACCTACGGCACCTCGGCGCAGGCCGACCTCACCGCCTACGCCATCGAGCAGCGGGCCGGCGGCAGCCGCTTCCGCGTGCGCTCCGCCGAGCACGGCGAGCTGGGCGCCGTGGAGGTCACCATGCCCGGCCTCCACAACGTCAAGAACTCGCTGGTGGCGGTCGGCTTCGGGCTCGCCATGCAGATCCCGTTCGAGACCATCGCACGGGCGCTGGGCACCTTCCCCGGCGTCCACCGCCGCTTCGAGCGCCTCGGCACCTGGCGCGGCGCCTGGGTGATCGACGACTACGCCCACCACCCGACCGAGGTGGCGGCGACGCTCGAGGCGGCGCGGCAGGCCTATCCGCAGGCGCGCATCCACGTCGTCTTCCAGCCGCATCTGTTCAGCCGCACGCGCGACATGGCGACCGAGTTCGGCGCCGCGCTGCTCGGCGCCGAGCACGCGGTGGTGACCGCCGTCTACCCGTCGCGCGAGGAGCCGATCGCCGGCGTCACCGGCGCCCTGGTGGTCGACGAAGCGCGCTCGCGCGGCCACCGCCGCGTCGACTACTGCGAGACCTTGGACGAAGTGCGCGAGCGGCTGCACGCGCGGCGCGTCACCGAGGGCGACGTGGTGCTCACCCTCGGCGCCGGCGACGTCTACAAGCTGGGGCTCGAGCTGGTGCAGGGCGACGAGGGCGAGCCGACCGGGGAGGAACGCTGATGAGGCCCGACCGCGCCCTGACCCCGGACAGCGGGCCGTTCACGCCGCCCGGCGCGTCGCCGCCCGTGCTGGCGGCCGCGCCGGGCGCCGGCGGCCCGCTCGACGGCGGCGTGCTGCCCTTCCGGCGCACCGCGGTCAAGCCGCGCCGCAAGCGCCGCAGCCTGGCGCTGCGCCTGCTGCGGCCGCTGGCCTCCGCCGTCGCGCTGGTGGCGCTGCCGGTCGCCGTCGCCGGCTGGGTGCTCTCGGCGCCGCAGTTCACCCTCGCCGAGCTGGAGGTCGCCGGCGGCGCGCGGGTCGACCCCGCGTGGGTGGAGGGGCGGCTGTCGCCGCTCCTGGGCCGCAACCTGGTGCGCCTGCCGCTGGCGCGGGTGGAGGCGGCGCTCGCCGGCCACCCGTGGATCGAGTCGGTGTCGATCCGCAAGCAGCTCCCCGACGGGCTGGCGGTGGCGGTGGTGGAACGCCGCGCGGCGGTGCTGGTGCCGGGGCCGGGTGGCGAGGAAGGCAGCACGGCGCTGTGGCTGGCCGACACCGCCGGCCGGCCGATCGTGCCGGCGCCGCCGGACGCGAGGGACGAGTACCTGCTGTTGGTGCCGGCGCCGGAGCGCGGCGCGGCGGTGGGGCCGCTGGCGGCGGCGGTGCCGGGAGCGCTCGCGGTGGCCGCCGAGCTGGCGCGCAGCCGGCCGGTGTGGGCGGCGGGCCTCGAGCGCATCGAGGCCCTGGGGCAGGACGAGTACCGGCTGCGTACCGCGGCGCTGCCTTTCCCCGTGCTGGTACGGGCGGGGGAGGTGGAGCCGCGCGCAGGGCGGTTCGAGCAAGCGCTGCCGGAGCTGCGGCGGCGCCTGGGGGAGATCGGGCTCGCGGACCTGCGGTTCGCGGGCCGTCTGGTGGTGCGGCCGGCCGACGCCACGGCGGCGGCCGCCGGAGGGGCGATGACATCGACCGAGACGGAATGGGTGGCACCGTCGCGAGCTGACATGCGAAGGAAGGTGGGCTGATGGCGAAACCGGAAGAGTACTGCGTAGGCATCGACATCGGATCCTCCAAGGTGGGCGTGCTGATCGCCCACGCCGGAGAGGGGGGCGGTCTCGAGGTGGTGGGGCGGGGCATGGCGCCCAACCGGGGGACCCGCAAGGGCAACATCGTCAACGTCGAGGCGACGGTGGAGGCGTTGAAGGCGGCGAGCGAGGAGGCCGAGGTGATGGCCGGCGTCGAGATCTCGCGCGCCTACGTCGGCGTCGCCGGCGCCGACGTGCGCAGCGTCAACTCGCGCGGCATGGTGTCGGTGGCGCGCAAGGACCGCGAGATCACCGCCGCCGACGTGCGCCGCGTGCTGGAGGCCGCGCAGTCGGCGGCGCTGCCGTCGGACCGCGAGGTCCTGCACGCCGTGCCGCAGGAGTTCCTGGTCGACGAGCAGGGCGGCATCGCCGAGCCGGTGGGCATGCTGGGCAGCCGCCTGGAGGTCACCGTCCACCTGGTGACCGGCAACCTGACCCGCTCGAAGACCTTGCTGACCTGCGTCAACCGGGCCGGCATCGAGGTCATCAAGATGGTCTTCGAGCCGCTGGCCACCGCCGAGGCGGTGCTGACGCCGGACGAGCGCGAGCTCGGCGTGGTGGCGATCGACGTCGGGGCGGGCACCACCGACTACTCGTTCTTCGCCGACGGCGAGGCTTACCACTCGGCGGTGCTGCCGATCGGCGCCGGCCACTTCACCAACGACCTGGCGATGGTGCTGCGCACGCCGTTCGCCGAAGCCGAGCGCATCAAGACCCGCGACGGCTGCTGCCTGGCCGGCCTGGTCACCTCCGAGGAGGGGATCTCGGTGCCCAGCGTCGCCGGCGGCGGCGACCGCGTGGTGCCGAAGCGCGAGCTGTGCAGCATCCTGCAGCCGCGCGCCGAGGAGCTGTTCGGCCTGATCCGCGACGACCTGGCGCAGAACGGCTTCGACGAGGCGCCGCGCGGCGGCGTCGTGCTCACCGGCGGCGGCGCCCAGCTCGACGGCCTGCTGGAGATGGCCGAGCAGATCTTCGACAGCGGAGTGCGCTACGGCGTGCCGCAGGGCCTCGGCGGGCTGGTCGACGTCATCAGCTCGCCGGCCTGGGCGTGCTGCTCGGGCCTGCTGCTCTACGGCCGCGCCGCCGAGCGCCTCGAGGGCCGCAATCGCCGGCGCGCCGGCTTCTCCGTGCGCAACGTCATGGGCAGCCTGCGCGGCATGTTCCAGGACCTCCTGTGATCCACCACCCGAACCAGACACCGAAGGGAGACCCGACGCCATGATTCTGTTCGACGACCAGGACAGCCAGGAGCTGGCGGAGACCGCCGAACGGCCGCCGATCTCGCTGCAGGCTCCCGCCGAGGCGGTGGCGGCGAAGATCAAGGTGATCGGCGTCGGCGGCGGCGGCGGCAACGCCGTCAACCGGATGATCGACGCGCGCCTGCGCGGCATCGAGTTCATCGCCTGCAACACCGACGCGCAGGCGCTGCACAAGTGCCGGGCGCCGGAGAAGATCCAGATCGGCGGCGCGCTGACCCGCGGCCTCGGCGCCGGCGCCGACCCGGAGATCGGCCGCAAGGCGGCGCTGGAGGACACCGACCGCCTGCTCGAGGCGCTCGACGGCGCCGACATGGTCTTCCACACCGCCGGGCTCGGCGCCGGCACCGGCGGAGGCGCGGCGCCGATCATCGCCTCGCTGGCGTCGGAGATCGGCGCCCTGACGGTGGCGGTGGTCACCAAGCCGTTCGGCTTCGAGGGGCGCCGCCGCATGCGCCACGCCGAGCAGGCGGTCGAGGAGCTGCGCGGCTCGGTCGACACGCTGATCACCATCCCCAACGAGCGCCTGCTGTCGTTCGTCGAGCGCGGCACGCCGCTGTCGGAGGCCTTCCGCATCGCCGACGACGTGCTGCGCCAGGCGGTGCAGGGGATCAGCGACCTGATCACCATCCCCGGCGAGGTCAACGTCGACTTCGCCGACGTGCGCACGATCATGACCGGCATGGGCATGGCGCTGATGGGCACCGGCATCGCCAAGGGCGAGAACCGCGCCATCGAGGCGGCGCAGCGGGCGATCTCCTCGCCGCTGCTCGAGGAGACCTCGATCCAGGGCGCCCGCGGCGTGCTGCTCAACATCTCCGGCGGCTACGACATGACGCTGCACGAGGTGGCCGAGGCGGCGCGCATCATCCAGGAGGCGGTGGAGGAGGACGCCAACATCATCTCCGGCATGGTGATCGACGAGGGGCTCGACGAGTCGATGAAGGTGACGGTGATCGCCACCGGCTTCCAGGTCGGGCCGCTGCGCGAGACGGCGCCGTTCCGCGAGGCGGCGCCGCACCGCGAGACGCACCGCGAGACGCACCGCGAGACGCATCACGACTCGGAGCGGCCGCGCGACGACAGCTTCCCGTTCCGCCGCCCGGAGCCGCGCGGCGAGCCGCGGCCGGTGGTGCGCACCTTCGTCGACGACGGCGTGCGCGAGGAGGTGGGCTGGGACCAGCCGCGCCCGGCGGCGGCCCGCGCCGCGGAGGCGGCCCGCCCCGCCGAGCCGGCGCGCGAGCCCGAGCCGGCGCCGGCGCGCCAGCGCGAGCGCGAGCCGGAGCGCGAGGAGGAGCACGTGCCCTTCTACCGCAAGGTGATCGCCCACGCCCGCGGCGAGGACGGCGGCGGCTTCGGCCCCAATTGGTCGAACGTCGACGACTACGACATCCCGACGGTGCTGCGCAAGCAGATGGACTGAGGCATGACCAACTTGACTTAGCTAATACAACCCGTCATGCTGGTCCCGCCATGAGCGAGATCAACGTCCACGAGGCGAAGACCCACCTGTCGAAGCTCCTGCAGAAGGTGGAGGCCGGCGAGGAGGTGGTGATCTGCCGCGCCGGCAAGCCGGTGGCGCGGCTGGTGCCGGTGGCGCCGGTCAAGCCGCGGGTGCTGGGCGGCGACGAGGGGAAGGTGCGCATCGCGCCGGACTTCGACGCGCCGCTGCCGGACGACCTGCTCGAGCGCTTCTACTCGTGAGGCTGCTGGTCGACACCCACTGCTGGCTGTGGATCTCCTCCGCCCCGGAGCGCTTCTCCTTCGGCGTCCATCAGCGCCTGCTCGACCCGCGCGTCGAGCTGCTGGTCTCCGCGGTGGTCGCCTGGGAGATCGCCATCAAGGTGCAGATCGGCAAGCTCGACCTGCCGGAGCCGCCCACCGCCTACATGGCGAGGCGGCTCGAGCGCCACGGCGCCAGGGCGCTGCCCATCGAGCACGAGCACGCGTTGCGCGTCGGCGAGCTGCCGCTGCACCACCGCGACCCGTTCGACCGCCTGCTGGTGGCGCAGGCGCAGCTGCTGGGCGCGGTGCTGCTCACCGCGGACCACGCCCTCGCCGCCTACGAGGTCGACCTGCTGTGGGCGGGGATGGAGCCGGAAGCGCAGTGGATCAGCGAGCCGCCGGGTCCCGACTACGGCTGAGAACCATCCTCGGCCTCCGTACCCACCATCACCTCCAGCGCGCCCGGCAGCAGCTCGAAAACGATCGGCGTCGTGGCGCACGGCTCGCCGTCGACGTTGAACGGCATCGGCGGTTCGCTCACCACCTCCAGGCGGCGGGCGCGGCGGAAGGTGAGGCGCTCGTCGTCCCCGTGGTTGCCGAGCAGGGTGCGCGGCACCAGGGCGGCGATCTGGGAGGGCGGCATCTCGGGGAAGGCGACGAGGTCGAGGACGCCGTCGTCGGGCTCCGCCCTGGGCGCCACGGGAATTCCGCTGGCCACGAAGCGGGCGTTGGCGACCACCAGCAGGTAGAGGTCGAGCTCGAGCCGCTCGCCGCCGTCGGGCACTCCACCGTCGAGCTCGATGCCGCAGCGATAGCTCTCGAGGTCGCCTAGCGCCCCGGCCGCGGACCGCGCGTAGGCGAAGGCGCCCCAGCGGCGCTTGACCTCCTCGTCCATCGCCTCGTTGACGGCGGCGGAGAAGCCGCCCACCGACATGTTGAGGAAGTGGCGCCGGCCGCCCTTCCAGGTGCAGCGGGCGACGTCGAGGCGGCGGGTGCGGCCGCGGTAGAGCACCTGCACGGCGCCCTCCGGCTCGAGAGGGATGCCCACCGTGCGCACGAAGTCGTTGCCGGTGCCGAGCGGCAGAATGCCCAGTCGGGCGGCCGAGAAGTCGTCCGCCAGGCCGTTGAGCACCTCGTTGAGGGTGCCGTCACCGCCCGCGGAGACCACCGTGCGGCAGCCGTCGCGCACCGCCTCGCGGGCCAGCGTCTCGGCCTTGCCGGGCCCATCCGTCTCGCACACTACGACGCCGGGCAGCCCGGCCACCAGCTCGCGCAGCCGCGGCACCTCGTCGGCGCTGCCGGCGTGCGGGTTGAGGATCACCAGGGTCTCCATCGCCGCAGCAGAAGCTCCGCAAAGCGCGTGCCTGCCGCCGCACCGCTCTGCTAGCATGCGGCTTCGCCATTCACCAGCCCACCAGGAGGAGACCGCGTGAGCGACGGATTCGAGCAGGCCAGGGCGCAGCGCAACGTGCTCGAGCGGTTGATCGACCGCATCCCGGGGTTCCGCGGCTTCCAGGACCGCGAGCTGCGCCGCGACGTCGACAAGCTGCAGCGCGAGCACCTCGCCGCCGAGGTCGGCCGCGTCAAGGCGGCGTTGCGCGAGCACGCACGCGCCTACACCGACGCCGGCCGGATCGGCGTGCTGGACCGCTTCGAGCGGCTCGACCGCAAGCTCGACGGCCTGGCGTTGTCGATCCGCCACGCCGACTACGGGACGAGCGGCCTGTTCGCGCCCGAGAAGGTGGGCGAGGCCGACCTGGCGCGGCTCTACGAGTTCGACCTCTCGCTGCTCGACGACCTGGCGGCGCTGGCGCGGCAGGCGTCGCAGGTGCCGCCGCCCGGCGGCGGTGCAGCCCCGGGCGACGGCGAGCCGGAGGCGGCGCTCGACGCCGTCCTCGCCCAGGTGCGGGCCGTCGAGACGAAGTGGAGCGGCCGCGAGCAGGTGATCTCGAGCGTCGTCCAGACCGCCGGCTGACCCACAGGAGGAGCATCGACATGCAGGTGATCCAGTACCAGGACCCGACGGGTCAGACCATGGTGGCGCGTTTCCCGCGCGAGGGCACGGCGGCCATCCAGCTCGGCAGCCAGCTGATCGTCGAGGAGAGCCAGCGCGCCGTCTTCTTCCGCGACGGCAAGGCGCTCGACACCTTCGGCCCCGGCCGCCACACGCTGGCGACGCAGAACCTGCCGCTGCTCGGCGGCCTGCTCGGCCTGCCCTTCGGCGGCAAGTCGCCGTTCCAGGCGGCGGTGTTCTTCGTCTC
>CAZLBJ010000289.1:0-6295 GCA_964557755.1 uncultured Thermoanaerobaculia bacterium | reverse complement strand
AAGTTGCGCTCCTCGACCTTCTTCTGCGCGTTCTCGACCGCCTTGGTGACCCACGAGTGCTCGATCGGGACGTCCTCTTCCATCCCGAGCTTGTCCATCATCCCCTGGATGCGATCCCCCGCGAAGATCCGCATCAGGTCGTCCTCGAGCGAGAGGTAGAAGCGCGACGACCCCGGGTCGCCCTGGCGGCCGGAGCGGCCGCGGAGCTGGTTGTCGATGCGCCGCGACTCGTGGCGCTCGGTGCCGAGGATGTGCAGGCCGCCGGCGGCGAGCACGTCCTCGCGCGCCTGCCCGAACTCCTCGCGGTAGCGCGCCAGGGCGGCGGCGTAGGCCTCCGGCTCGCTCTCCGGGTCGGCCTCGGCGCGCGCCATCCCCTCGGCGTTGCCGCCGAGCACGATGTCGGTGCCGCGGCCGGCCATGTTGGTGGCGATGGTCACCGCCCCCTTGCGCCCCGCCTGGCTGACGATCGACGCCTCGCGCTCGTGGTACTTGGCGTTGAGCACGACGTGCGGGACGCGCCGACCCTTGAGCTTCTTCGACAGCATCTCGGAGTTCTCGATCGACACCGTGCCCACCAGCACCGGCTGGCCGCGCTCGGAGCAGTCCTGGATCTCCTCGATCACCGCCTCCCACTTCTCGTCGGCGGTGCGGTAGATCAGGTCCTCGCGGTCGTCGCGGATCATCGGCATGTTGGTGGGGATGACGATCACCCCCAGCTTGTAGATCTCGCCAAACTCCTGCGCCTCGGTGTCGGCGGTGCCGGTCATCCCCGACAGCTTGCCGTACATCCGGAAGTAGTTCTGCAGGGTGATGGTGGCGAGGGTCTGGTTCTCCGACCTGATGCGCACCCCCTCCTTCGCCTCCACCGCCTGGTGCAGGCCGTCGGACCAGCGCCGGCCGGGCATCATGCGGCCGGTGAACTCGTCGACGATCACCACCTCGTCGTCCTTGATCAGGTAGGCGACGTCGCGCTTGTAGAGGTGGTGGGCGCGCAGGCCCTGGTTGACGCCGTGCAGCAGCTCCATGTTCGCCGGGTCGTAGAGGTTCTCGATGGCGAGGAGCTTCTCGACCTTGGCCACGCCCTCGTCGGTGAGCGCCGCCGAGTGCGCCTTCTCGTCGACCAGGAAGTCGCCGGTGGTCGACTTCGAGCCGTCGTCGTGCTCGATCTCCTCGCCGCGCCCGAGCTTGGGGATGATGGCGTCGATGCGGTAGTACTTGTCGACCGACTCCTCGGAGGGGCCGGAGATGATCAGCGGCGTGCGCGCCTCGTCGATGAGGATCGAGTCCACCTCGTCGACGACGGCGTAGTGGTGGCCGCGCTGCACCATCGAGGCGAGGTCGAACTTCATGTTGTCGCGCAGGTAGTCGAAGCCGAACTCGTTGTTGGTGCCGTAGGTGATGTCGGCGCGGTAGGCCTCCTTGCGCTGCGCCTCCGGCATGTCGTTCTGGATGACGCCGACGGTGAGGCCGAGGAAGCGGTAGATCTCGCCCATCCACTCGGCGTCGCGGCGCGCCAGGTAGTCGTTGACCGTCACCATGTGGACGCCCTTGCCGCCGAGCGCGTTGAGGTAGCCGGGCAGGGTGGCGACCAGCGTCTTGCCCTCGCCGGTCTTCATCTCGGCGATCATGCCGCGGTGGAGCGCGACGCCGCCGACGAGCTGGACGTCGAAGTGGCGCATGCCGACGGTGCGCACGCCGGCCTCGCGCACGGTGGCGAAGGCCTCGGGCAGCAGGTCGTCGAGCGCCGCGCCGTCGGCCAGCCGCTGGCGGAATTCGTCGGTGCGGCCGCGCAGCTCGGCGTCGGACAGCGCCTTCATCTGCGGCTCCAGCGCGTTGATCTCGGCGACCAGCGGCAGCATCTTCTTGAGGTCGCGCTCGTGCTGCGAACCGAAGACCTTGGTGAGGACTTTATTGATCATAGGGAAATCGTTCGGGTGCCGTTGTCGATCGGAGCTGGACGGGGGGAGACGCGGTGCCGTACACGCTGTGGACTGCAACGGCCATGGTAGCAGAATGATTCCTCTCCCCCGTTGCCTCGCGGCGCGGAAGCGACTACTCTGGACCGGCGATCCACACAGTACGGGAGGGATGCCGATGCCGCCGGACTCTCGGTGCTGGAGATCCCCACCCTGGGCGAGGCGGGGGCGGTGCTCCTCGGCCTGCTGCTGGCCGCCGCCGGGCTGCTCGCCCTGCGGCGGTCCTCGTGAGCCGGCGGCGAAATCGGCCGCCACCGGGTCAGCCGACCGGCTGGTCGAGCAGGTAGGGCGCCGGGTCGACCGGCTCGCCGTCGAGGTGCACCTCGTAGTGGAGGTGGTAGCCGGTCGAGCGGCCGGTGTTGCCGACGTAGCCGATGACGTCGCCGCGCTGCACCCGCTGGCCGGCCTTGACCTCGATCTTCGCCATGTGGCCGTAGCGGGTGGAGAGGCCGAAGCCGTGCGACAGGTAGACGGCCTTGCCGAGGCCGCCGCTGCGCGTCGCGCGGATGACCACGCCGTCCGCCGAAGCGCGCACCGGGGCCCCCGGCGCCGCCGCGATGTCGAGGCCGGAGTGGAAGGCGCGGCCGCGGGTGATCGGGTCGCGGCGGATGCCGAAGCCGCTGGTCAGGATGCCCCGGGCCGGCGTGATCGCCGGCGTCGAGGAGATCCAGCGCATCTGCTCGTGCAGCTCGGCCTCGACGCGGTCGAGGGTGCCCTCCAGCAGGTCGGCACGCCGCGACAGCCCGCCGAGGCCGGCCTCCGGCGCGCCGGCGGTGCCGCCGACGCCGGCCTCGCCGCCGCCGGCCGCCGGGTCGAGCCCGGCGACGATGGCGAGCTCCATGGTGCGGTCCTCGTAGTCCGCGAGCTTCTCCTGGAGCTGGCGCACGTTGCCCTCGAAAGAGGTGTTGACGGTGCGCAGCTCCCGGTTCTCTCCACGCAGACGCTCGATCTCAGCGCGATCGACGGTCTTGGTGAAGAAGCCCCAGGTGAAAAAGGAGGCGGCGAGGGTGAGGACGGCGAGGAGGGAGAGGACGACGCGGATCTGCAGGTTGCTCACGCGCCACTTGCGCAGCCGGGCGCGAGCGTGGGGTACCACGATGATGGTGTGGAAGTTCTTGCCCATTCGCAGCTCGATCGGAAATGAGACGACAGATCAGGCCAAAGCGCCCCCAGGCGCCGACCCCCGGCCTTCAGCGTGAAGCGAGGGCGATTGTACCGGCTCGTTCATCGATGTCAAGACATAAGTCCTGTCTCCATTGAGATATGGGCTCACAGCATAGGAGCGGCCCGTAGCGGGCTTGATTTATACCCGGCAGGGGTATATAGTTCAGCGCATGGCACAACCACGAAACGACCGGCGGGGTGACGGGGGTGCCGCGGCGCCGCCGCGCGGGTCGCGCCGGACGCAGGTGCAGAAGCGGCTGAGCCGCATCGAGGGCCAGGTGCGGGGCATCTCCCGCATGGTGGAGGAGGACCGCTACTGCGTCGACGTGCTGACGCAGATCGCGGCGGTCAACCAGGCGCTGCGGCAGGTGGCGCGGGAGCTCCTCGCCGGCCACCTCGAGCACTGCGTGCGCCAGGCCTTCGAGTCGGGCGACGAGGCGGAGCGCCGGCGCGTGAGCGCCGAGCTGGCCGAGGTGATGTTCAAGTACAGCCACTGACCCGGCGAGGAAGGAAGGAAGCGAGGATGACGGTGAGCGACACACCCGTGCCGGCCGAGGCCGTGCGGCACGACGAGACGACGCTGGCGATCGAGGGCATGCACTGCGCCGGCTGCGCCTCCGCCATCGAGCGGCGGCTGGGGCGGCTGGCCGGCGTCGAGCGGGCGGAGGTCAACTTCGCCACCCACAAGGCGCGCGTCGTCTTCGACCCGGCGCGCGCCGGCGAGGCCGAGCTGGCGGCGGCGGTGCGCGACGCCGGCTACGACGTGATCGAGGCGTCGCCGGCGCCCGCCGCGGCCGCAGAGGCGGGGGCCGAGGGGCCCCACGCCGTGCCGCTGCCCGCGGGCGGCTCGCTGGAGGCCGCCGCCGCGGCGCGCGAGCGGCGCCGCTACCGCCGGCTCCTCGCCCGCCTCGCCTTCGCCCTGCCAGCGGCGGCGGTGGCGATGGTGGCCTCGATGCCGCTGATGCACCAGGGCGGCGCCCTCGGCCGCGCCGACCTCTTCCTCCGCCTCCTGGCACCCGTCGACCACGCCCTGATGGCGGCGATGCCGTGGCTCTACGCGCTGCCGCGCCAGGGTCTGGCGGTGTTCCTCTTCGTCCTCACCGCCGCCGTCGTCGCCTGGCCGGGGGCGAGCTTCTTCGCCGGCGCCTGGCGCGGCCTGCGCCACGGCGTCGCCAACATGGACACGCTGATCGCGCTGGGCAGCGGCTCGGCGTTCCTCTACAGCGCCGTCGCCACCTTCGCGCCCGCCGTCTTCACCCGCGCCGGCCTCGCCCCGGACGTCTACTACGAGGCGGTGGTGTGGATCCTCGCCCTGGTGCTGCTCGGCCGCGTGCTGGAGGCGCGGGCGATGGGGCGCGCCTCGGCGGCGATCGGGCGGCTGCTCGAGCTCGGGGCGCGCACCGCGCGGGTGCAGCGCGGCGGCGCCGAGCTCGAGGTGCCGGTGGCGGAGATCGTCGCCGGCGACCGGGTGGTGGTGCGGCCGGGGGAGAAGGTTCCGGTCGACGGCGTCGTCGTCGACGGCCGCTCGCTGGTCGACGAATCGATGCTCACCGGCGAGCCGGTGCCGGTGGCCAAGGTGGCGGGCGACGAGGTGATCGGCGCCACGCTCAACGGCTCCGGCTCGTTCGTGCTGCGCGCCACCCGAGTCGGTCGCGACACGGTGCTGGCGCAGATCGTCGCCGCCGTCGAGCGGGCGCAGCAGGAGAAGGCGCCGATCCAACGCGTGGCTGACCGCATCTCGGCGGTGTTCGTGCCGGTGGTGCTGGGCGTCGCGGTGGCGGCCGGGCTCGCCTGGTGGGCGCTCGGACCCGAGCCCGCGGTGGTGTACGCCATGGTGGCCTTCGTCACCGTGCTGATCATCGCCTGCCCGTGCGCCCTGGGGCTGGCGACGCCGACGGCGATCATGGTGGGCACCGGCAAGGGGGCCGAGCACGGCATCCTGGTGCGCGGCGGCGAGGCGCTGGAGACTGCGCGGCGGGTGACGACGGTGGTGTTCGACAAGACGGGGACCTTGACGCTCGGGCGGCCGCAGGTGGTGGAGGTGGTGCCGGCGGCGGGGGTGGAGGAGAGGGAGCTGCTGCGGCTGGCGGCGGCCGTCGAGCGGCGATCGGAGCATCCGCTGGCGGCGGCGGTGGTCGCGGCCGCGGAGGACGCCGGCGTGGCGGCGGAGCTGCTCGAGCCGAGGGAGCTCGAGGCGGTGCCCGGCCGGGGCGTGTCGGCATGGGTGGCGAACGGCTCGACGAGAGGGGGGGAGGTGGGGGAGGCGTCGGCGGAGGAGCGTCCGCCGGTAGTGGCTCCGGCGGCCGTTCTGGCGGCGAGCGAGGAGCGGCACGTCGTTGTCGGGTCGGCGGCCTTTCTGGCCGGGCGGGGCGTCGACGTGTCGCCGCTCGAGCCCGCGGCGGACCGCCTTGCCGCCGCCGGCCGCACGGCGGTGTGGGCGGCGGCCGACGGGCGGCTGCTCGGCCTGCTCGCCGTCGCCGATCCGTTGAAGGAGCGTTCGCCGGCGGCGGTGGCGCGGCTGCGGGCGATGGGCCTCGAGGTGGTGATGCTCTCCGGCGACCGGCGGGCCGCCGCCGAGGCGGTGGCGGCGCAGGCGGGCATCGAGCGCGTGGTGGCCGAGGTGCTGCCGGAGGAGAAGGCGGCTGAGGTGGCGCGCCTGCAGGAAGGCGGCGCGGTGGTGGCGATGGTCGGCGACGGCGTCAACGACGCGCCGGCGCTCGCCCGCGCCGACCTCGGCATCGCCATCGACACGGGCACCGACGTCGCCATCGAGGCCAGCGACCTCACCATTCTCGGCGCCGACCTCGGCCGGGTGGCGGACGCCATCGAGCTGTCGCGCTCGACGGTGCGCACCATCCGCCAGAACCTGTTCGGCGCCTTCGTCTACAACGCCCTTGGCATTCCCATCGCCGCCGGCGCCCTCTATCCGCTGTTCGGCGTCCTGCTGTCGCCGGTCTTCGCCTCCTTCGCCATGGCCCTGTCGAGCGTCACCGTGGTCGCCAACTCCCTGCGCCTCAAGCGCTGGCGGCCGGGCTAGAACTCGCCGACGAAGGCGATCTCGGGCTCCAGCAGGTGGCCCGTGCGGCGCTCGATCACCTCCTGGACGTGGGCGATCAGCGCGCGGACGTCGGCGGCGGTGGCGCCGCCGCGGTTGA
>CAZLBJ010000288.1:0-5797 GCA_964557755.1 uncultured Thermoanaerobaculia bacterium | reverse complement strand
CGAGCAACCGCGCCGCTATACTGCCGGCCGCCGTGGCCGACCGCGACCTCCAGCTCCGGCGCCGCTTCCTCCGCCTCACCGGCATCAACATCCTCTCCAACCTCACCGTGCCGATGGCCGGCCTGGTGGACACCGCGCTGCTCGGCCACCTGCCGGACATCCGCTTCCTCGCCGGCGTCGCCCTGACCTCGCTGATCTTCGACTACGTCTACTGGAGCTTCGGCTTCCTGCGCATGGGGACGACGGGGACGACGGCGCAGGCGGTGGGGCGCGGCGAGCCGGTGGAGGTCTACCGCGTGCTCTACCGGTCGCTGCTGCTGGCGGCGGGGCTCGGCGCGCTCCTCCTGCTGCTCCAGAAGCCGCTCGCCGAGGTCGGCTTCCTCGCCCTCTCCGGCGAGGCGCCGGTCGAGGCCGCGGGGCGCGACTACTTCTTCGCCCGCATCTGGGCGGCGCCGGCGACGCTCGCCAACTTCGCGCTGCTCGGCTGGTTCCTCGGCCGCGAGGAGAGCGGCCGCGCGCTGGCGATGAGCGCCGTCGCCAACCTGGTCAACGTGGTGCTCAACTGGGTGTTCATCGTCGAGCTGGGGCTGGCGGCGCGCGGCGCCGGCCTGGCCACCGCCGCCAGCCAGTACGCGCAGCTCGCCGCGGCTCTGCTGCTGCTGCGCGCCGCGGTGGCGAAGGACTTCCCGCGCCGCGAGGCGGGCGGCGGGCCGCTGCCGGGCTGGAGCCGCGCCGCCGTCTTCGACCGCCGGCCGCTGGGCGAGCTGGTGCGCCTCAACGCCGACATCCTGGTGCGCACCCTGTGCCTGACCAGCGCCTTCGCGGTGTTCACCAACTTCTCGTCGCTGCTGGGGACGGGCGTGCTGGCGGCGAACGCCATCCTGGTGCGCCTCTTCTACCTCGCCGCCTATTCGATCGACGGCGCCGCCTTCGCCACCGAGAGCCTGGCGGGGATCTTCCGCGGCGCCGGCCAGGGCGCCGGGCTGCGCCGCCTGACCCGCCTGGCGATGGCCACCGGCGTCGGCTTCGCCGCCCTCTTCCTGGCCGTCTTCTACGCCCTGCCGGGGCCGATCCTCGGCCTGTTGACCGACCACCGCGACGTCGCGGCGCGGGCGCTGGCCGCCTCGCCGTGGCTGGTGCCGGTGCTGCTGGCCGGTGCCGCGGCGTTCATCTACGACGGCCTCTTCCTCGGCCTGACCGCCGGCCGTGCGATGCGCAACTCGATGCTGGTGTCGACCTTCCTCGTCTTCCTGCCGGCCGCCCTCGCCGGCCTCTGGCTGGGCAGCAACGCGATCCTCTGGCTCTCGATGGCCCTCTTCATGACCGCCCGCGCCGCCACCCTCGCCTGGGCCAGCCGGCACCTGCTGGCGGCGGGTTGATCTCGGTCAATCCGGCGGCAGGCGGTAGACGTTCACCGGGGTCTTGAGGCCGGCGAGCTGGAGGGGGCCGACGAGCTCGGCGTGGATGGGCGGGGTGGCGACCGGCCGCTCGCCGGCGCGGGTGACCTCGTCGGCGGCCTCGGCGGCGGCGAGGGTGGCCTCGGAAAAGACGACGTCGCCGGGGCGCGCCGCGTACTGCTCGAGGCGGGCGGCGACGTTGACCGTGTTGCCGAGCACCGTGTACTCGACGCGGCGCTCGGCGCCCACCTCGCCGACCACCACCGGACCGCTGTTGAGCGCGATGCGCACCGCCACCGGCGGCCGGCCGGCGGCGCTCCGCTCCGCGTTCCAGGCTTCGACGGCGCCGCGGATGGAGCGCGCCGCCGTCAATCCGCGCCGCGCGTGGTCGGCCTGCGGCACGGGGGCGCCGAAGAACGCCATCACGCAGTCGCCGATGAACTTGTCGAGCGTGCCGCCGCAGTCGAAGATGGCGTCCACCGCGTCGTTGAAGAAGCGGTCGAGGAGCTCCGCCACCTCCTCCGGCGCCGCCGTCTCGGAGTAGGTCGAAAAGCCCACCAGGTCGGCGAACAGCACCGTCACCTCCGCCTGCTTGGGCTCCAGGCGCCCGGAGCGCGCGCGGCTCAGCACCTCGCCGATCACCGACGGCGAGTGGTAGCGCTCGAGGCGGGCGCGCATCGAGCGCTCGTGCTCGGCGCGGTCGGCGTAGCGGATGCGCTCGATGGCGACGGCGGCGAAGTTGGCCAGCGCGGTGACCAGCTCGACGTCGGGCTCGGAGAAGTCGCCGGCGCGCGACGTCGAGTCGAGCAGGATGGCGCCGACGATGCTCTGTCCCGACCACAGCGGCGCCGCCAGCGCCGAGCGCACCTGGTGCACCATCACCGACTCGGCGCCGGCCAGGCGGCGGTCGTCGACGGCGTCCGGCGTCACCACCGCGACGCCGCGCTCGACCACGGCGCGCAGCAGCGTGCGCGACACCGGCACCGACACCTCCGGCCGCAGCTCGACGCCCGCCCCGTGCCGCGCCAGCTCGCACACCAGCTCGCCGGCGGCGACACCCTCCTGCTGCGCCGGGCGCAGGAAGATGAAGCCGCGGTCGACCGGCAGCGCGTCGAAGGCGACGTCCATCACCTCGGCGAGCACCTGGTCGAGCGAGTCGGTGGTCAGCAGATTGGCGGCGAGGCGGGTGAGGTGGCCGAACACCTCGTTGCTGTACGCCGCCTCGAGCGCCCGCCGCTTGCCGGCGCGCAGCGCCCCGGTGGCGGCGCCCGGCACCAGCCCGGTGTCGCCGATGCCGGCCGCCGCGAACCCCGGCAGGTCCTCCAGCCGCCGCACGATGGTGGCGTTGAGGATCCCCTCCTCGGGGTCCTCCTCGGCGGGCCAGCCGCTCTCCGGCGCCGCGTCGACCTGCACGTCCACCGTGCCCACCCGCAGCAGGTCGCCGGGCGCCAGGGCGGCCTGGCTCACCGGCAGCCCGTTGACGCAGATGCCGTTGGTGCTGCCGAGGTCCTGCACCGCCCACCCGTCGTCGCCGCGGCGGATGACGGCGTGGCTGCGCGACACCGAGGGGTCCGGCAGCACCAGCCGGTTGTCCAGCCCCCGCCCGATGGCGATCTCCGGCCCGCCCGCCTCGACCGCGCGCTCCTCCCCCTCGACGACGTAGCGGAAACGGAGGACGGCGGGAGCGGCGGACGTCATGGCGTGGGGGCGAGCCTATCCGAACGGAGGTCCGTTCCGACGGAGTCGGCCCCTAGCCGGCTTTCCTCTCCTCCACGCGCCCGATCACGGCGGCGAGCTCCGCGGTGGTCGCCCCCATCGCCAGGAAGGAGCGGACGAGCAGGTCGAGCGACACCGACTCCGCCGCGGCCTCCACTTTGGCGACGCGGCTCTGGCTCGAGCCGAGCAGCGCGGCGAGCTGGGCCTGGGTGAGCCGTTGCTCCTTGCGCCGACGCTTGACGGCGTCGGCGAGCCTGAGCCGGAGATCGACCATGGCGGCTTCCTCGGGCGTGAGCCCCAGGAACTCCTCCGCGGATCCGACTCGCCAGCCCTTCGTTTCGAGGACTTTCTTCCGATCGGGGTTCACGGATTGGACTCCCTCACGTCCTGGTAGGGCTGGGCGAGGCGCCGTCTGCAGGCCACATCCGCATCGCCGACTATGTCAAGTTTGACATAGTCGCGCCGAACGCCCATTCCGAAGTGAAGTCATGTTCTTCCGCCAGAAGGGGCAGGAATGGTAGCGTACCAAGCATGAAAGTGCTCACCGGGACGGTGGTCGACGGCAAGGTGGAGGTGGTGGGCGAGGTGCAGGACGGCGTGATGGTGGCCGTCCTCGCTCCGGACTCCGGCGGCTACCGCCTGACGCCGGAGCAGGAGGACGAGCTGGAGACGGCGCTCGCGCAGGTCCGTTCCGGCGACTTCGTCGACGGCGACGACCTCCTCGCCGAGATCAGGAGCCTCTCCGGACGGTGACCTATCGATTGCGGGTCGCTTCGCAGGCGTCCCGGCAGATCCGCGAAGCCGCTCGCTGGTGGATCGAGAATCGCCCGAAGGCGCCAGACGCCTTCGCAGACGACCTGGAGGCCGCCTTCCGCCTCATCGCCGAGCTGCCCGGCGTTGGCGAGCGTGTGATCCACGCGCGCCTTCGCGGACTCCACCGCCTCCTCATGACCCGCGTCCGGTACCACGTCTACTACGCCCTAGACAGGGAGGGGCATTCGATCGAGGTGCTTGCGCTCTGGCATACGAGCCGTGGCAACCCTCCCAAGCTCTGAGTCACGAGAACCAGGAGATCCGCATGACCCGCCACCTCGTCTCCAGCGGCAGCCCCTACGAGCCGGTGATCGGCTTCTCGCGCGCCGTCCGCGTCGGCGACGTCGTCGCCGTCGGCGGCACGGCGCCGATCGGGGCGGATGGGAAGACGGTGGGGCCCGGGGACCCGGCGGCGCAGGCGCGGCGGTGCTTCGAGATCATTCGCGGGGCGCTCGCCGAGGCCGGGGCCGGGCTCGGGGACGTGGTGCGAACGCGGATCTACCTCACCCGCATCGAGGACTGGGAGGCGGTCGGCCGGGTCCACGCCGAGTACTTCCGCGACGTCCGCCCCGCCAGCACCATCGTCCAGGTCGTCACCCTGATCGACCGCGACTGGCTGGTCGAGATCGAGGCCGACGCGGTGCTCGACCGAGCGGAGGAGGAGCCGTGAAGCCCCGCATCACCTTCGTCACCCTCGGCGTCGACGACCTCGAGCGCGCGGTGCGCTTCTACCGCGACGGCCTCGGCCTGCCGACGGAGGGCATCGTGGGCACCGAGTTCGAGCACGGCGCGGTGGCCTTCTTCGACTTCCACGGCGGCCTCAGGTTCGCCCTCTTCCCGCGCGAGAACCTCGCCCACGACGCCGGCCTGCCGGTGAGCGCGCCCAGCCCCACCGACTTCGCCCTCGCCCACAACGTCGCCTCACGGGCCGAGGTCGACGAGGTGATGGCGCAGGCCGAGGCGGCCGGCGCGGCCGTCGTCAAGCCGCCCGGGGAGACCTTCTGGGGCGGCTACACCGGCTACTTCCAGGACCCCGACGGGCACCTCTGGGAGGTGGCCTGGAACCCGAACCTGCTGCCCGAGGATTGACCGTCCGCGGTAGAGTCGCCGGGTGACGACGCGCCCGGTCACCTACTCCTCGTACCTCCGCCTCGACGAGCTCCTCGACCTGCAGGCGCCGGCCTCCGGCGGCGAGGAGCACGACGAGATGCTGTTCATCGTCATCCACCAGGTCTACGAGCTGTGGTTCAAGCAGGTGCTCCACGAGCTCGACCTGCTCGGCCGCGCCTTCACCGACACTGACCGCGCGCTGGCGCTCGCCACCCTCAAGCGGGTGCTGACCATCTTCAAGACGCTGGTCGCCCAGGTCGACATCCTGGAGACCATGACGCCGGTGTCGTTCTCCTCGTTCCGCCACCGGCTCGACACCGCCAGCGGCTTCCAGTCGTTCCAGTTCCGCGAGCTGGAGGTGGCGCTGGGGCACCGGCGGCCGGGGCTGGCCGAGCGCTGGCCGGCCGGCAGCGAGGAGCGGCGGCGCATCGAGGCGCGGCTGGGACGGCCGAGCGTCTACCAGGGCTTCCTGCGCTTCCTCGCCGCCCACGGCCAGCCGATCCCGCCCGACGTCCTCGACCGCGACCCGGCCGCGCCGCCGCTCGAGGACGAGCGGGTGCGCGAGGTGCTGGTCGGCATCTACCGCGGTGAGCCGGCGCTGCGCGACGTCTGCGAGCGCTTGGTCGACCTCGACGAGGGCCTCCAGGAGTGGCGCTACCGCCACGTCAAGATGGTCCAGCGCACGATCGGCATGAAGATCGGCACCGGCGGCTCGGAGGGCGTCGAGTACCTCAAGGACACCCTCTTTCAGCCCCTCTTCC
>CAZLBJ010000287.1:0-3172 GCA_964557755.1 uncultured Thermoanaerobaculia bacterium | reverse complement strand
GCGAGCAGGCGCGCGAGCAGCGCCTCGGCCTCGTCGTTGGCCAGCGCCATGCCGAGCAGCTCCTCGCGCCACGGCTCGAGGTGCGGCGGCAGGCCGACCTCGACCAGGATGCCGACCTCGCGCCAGTTGTCGAAATCGATTGCCAGCGTGGTGCGGCCGGCGGCGCGGCGGCGCGCCGCGAAGGCGTCGAGGAAGGCGTTGGCGCCCGCGTAGTCGACCTGGCCGAAGTCGGCCATCACGCTCTGCAGCGAGGAGACGAGGAGCAGGAAGTCGAGCGGCTCGGCGCCCGGAGCGTCGAAGATGCGCTCGAGGACGCGGGTGCCGGCGACCTTCGGGGCGAGCACCGCGGCGGCGGCCTCCGGCGCCTTGAGCTGCAGCAGGCCGCCGCCCGCCACGCCGGCGGCGTGGACGACGCCGTCGATGCGGCCGAAGCGCTCCCGCGCCGCCGCCACGACGCGCGCCATGGCGGCCTCGTCGGCGACGTCGGCGGCGGCCGTCATCACCTCGGCGCCCGCCGCCTCCAGCTCGCGCACGCGGGCGATGCGGGTACGCACCTCGGCGGCGGCCGCGTCGCCGTTCGCGGGAGCGGCGGCAAATAGCACCTCCCACGTCTCGCGCGGCGGCAGCTCGCGCCGCCCCGTCAGCACCAGCCGCGCGCCGACGGCGGCGGCCAGGTGCCCGGCGATCGCCGAGCCCACGCCGCCGAGCCCGCCGGTGACGAGGTAGACACCGTGCTCCTTGAGCAGCGGACGGGCGTCTGCCGATGCGGCCTCCTGCTCGAAGCGCTCGAAGCGCTCGGCGAGGCGCACCCCATCGCGCCAGGCGACAAGCGGCTCGGTGGACGGCGCGAACAGATCGGCGAGGAGGACGTCGAGCAGGCGCTGGGAGGGCTCGGCCGCATCGACAAGCGCCGCCACGGCCTCGGCGACCTCCCCCGGGTCGAGGTCGATCGCGCGGCTGGTGATCTCGGGGTGCTCCTTGGGCAGCACCTTCACCGGGCCGAGGACCAGCGCCCGCTCGGGCACCAGCCCGCCGTCGTCGCCGAGCGCGGCGGCGCCGGCGGTGACCACGGTGAGGTCGGCGCTCGCCTCGCGGCGGGCCAGGGCCTGGGCGAGGGCGAGGAGGCTGCCGAAGCCGAGGTCCTGCTGCGCGGCGGGGTCGCCGGCCGGCGGCTCGGCGGTCCACAGGTGGGCGATGCGCCGCGGCAGCCGGCCGGCGGCGGCGAGCGTGGAGAGCAGGCGGTCGTGGTCCTCGCGCTGCGCCGGCGCCACCCGGAAGCGGTCGTCACCCAGGCGCTGCCACCCGTCGCCAGGCTCCACGGTGACCACCCGCGCCCCCGCCGCCCGCAGCCGCGCCGCCACCGCCGCGCCGAAGCCCACCTCGCCGTCCGCGAACACCAGCCACCGCTCGCCGGGCTCGACGGCCGCCGGCGCCGCACCCGCCTCCAGCGGCGCCGCGTGCCAGGCGGGCCGGTACAGCCAGTCGCCGAGCTCGGGCAGGCGCTCCAGCGTCACCCGCGCCGGCGCCTCCACCCGCTCGGCGGCGAGCTGCGGCGTGGCGGCGCCTTCCGCCAGGCCCTCGGCGAAGGCGGAGGCGCCGTCCTCGACCGCCGGGCCGGCGCCGGGGGCGAGCTCGATCCAGTGGCGGCGGCCGGTGACGTCGAACGGGTATGCCGGCAGCGGCACTCGGCGCCGGCGGCGGCCGCCGTGCACCGCCGTCCAGTCGGGCTCGAGGCCCGCCGCCCACACCCGTCCCAGCGAGGCGAGCAGCAGGTCGGCGTCGGAGCGGCGGTCGTTCGGATGGCGCAGCGACGGCACCACCACGGCGCTCTCGCCGTCGCGCGCCATCGCCTCGCGGGCGAACGTCCCGAGCACCGTCCCCGGTCCCACCTCGACCAGCACCGGCGTGCCGTCGCCCGCCAGCAGCGTCTCGAGGCCGGCGGCGAAGCGCACCGGGGCGCGCAGGTGGCGCGTCCAGTAGCCGGGGTCGGTCGCCTCGTCGTCGCGGATCCAGGTGCCGGTGAGGTTGGAGACGAACGGCAGCCGCGGCGGCGCCAGCTCGACCGCCTCGACGGCGCGGCAGAAGGGCTCGAGGATCGGCTCCATCATCCGCGAGTGGAAGGCGTGCGAGGTGTGCAGGCGGCGCACGCGGACGCCGTCGCCGTGCGCCGCGCGCAGCCGCGCCGCGAAGCGCTCGACCGCCGCCTCGGTGCCGGAGACGACGGTGCGGCGCGGCGCGTTGGCCGCCGCCAGCTCGACGCCCTCGTCGTCCTCACCCCCGTCCGCGTCCTCGTCCGCCAGCAGCGCCAGCACCTCGGCCTCGGGCAGCGCCACCGCCGCCATGGCGCCGGCCGGCAGCTCGCCCATCAGGCGGCCGCGCTCGGCGACCAGGCCGAGGGCGTCCTCGAAGCGCAGCACCTCGGCCACCACCGCCGCCGCGTACTCGCCGATCGAGTGGCCGATCATCGCCGCCGGCGCGATGCCCCACTCCATCCACAGCCGCGCCAGGGCGTGCTCGACGACGAGCAGCGCCGGCTGGGTGGCGGCGGTGTGGCGCAGGCGCTCGGCGGCTGCGTCCTCGCCGCCCTCCGCCGGCAGCAGCAGCTCGCGCAGGTCGAGGCCGAGGCGCGGCGCCAGAAGCTCGGCGCCGGTGTCGATCCAGCGGCGGAAGACCGGCTCGGCGTCGTAGAGGCCGCGGCCCATCCCGGGGTACTGCGCCCCCTGGCCGGGGAACAGGTACACCGCCCGCGGCTGCTCGCCGCGGCGCCCCTCGACCGCCTCCGCGGCGCCGCCGCGCAGCCGCTCCACCGCCTGCCGGCGGTCCGTCGCCACCACCGCGCGGCGGTGGTCGAAGCCGCGGCGGCCGGTCTGCAGCGTCCAGGCGACGTCGGCGAGCTCGGGAGGGAACGCCGGCGCCGCCGCTTCCGCCTCGCGGTCCGCCTCCAGGCGCGCCGCCAGCCGCTCGCCGGCCGCCGCCAGCGCCTCCGGCGTGCGCGCCGAGAGGACGAGGAGCTGCTCGCCGCGGTTCGCCGCCTCGCCGGCGGCGGCCGGCGGCGCCTGCTCGAGCACCAGGTGGGCGTTGGTGCCGCCGAAGCCCAGCGAGGAGACGGCGGCGCGCCGCGGCAGCCCGCCGTGGCCGGCGAAGGTCGTGGTCTCGCCGGCGACGACGAACG
>CAZLBJ010000286.1:0-9902 GCA_964557755.1 uncultured Thermoanaerobaculia bacterium | reverse complement strand
GGCCCGGTCGACGGCTTTTGGGGCCCGCAGACCGACTTCGCCTTCGGGGAGCTGGCGTTTCTCGAGGAGCACGGCGTGCTGCCGCGCCCGTGGCGCGACGCCGCGGCCGCCGCCGCCGGCCCGCACCGCTGGCCGCTGGAGACCGAGGCGGCGTTGCGGGCGTTCTACGGCCCGCCGGGCGACCCGCCGCTGGTGTTCGTCGAGGCGCCGTACCCGCTGCGCCTGGCCTGGGACCTGCGCACCACCGTCCGGCGCATCTCCTGCCACGCCAAGGTGGCGGCGTCGCTCGGCCGGGTGCTCGCCGGCGTCCTCGACCACTACGGACCCGCCGGCGTGCGCGAGCTGCGCCTCGACCGCTACGGCGGCTGCTTCAGCCCGCGCAAGAAGCGCGGCGGCACGAGCTGGTCGACCCACGCATGGGCCATCGCCCTCGACTTCGACCCGGAGCGCAACCGCATGCGCTGGGGCCGCGACCGCGCTGCCTTCGCGCGCCCGGAGTACGACCCGTGGTGGGCGCTGTGGGAGGCGGAGGGCTGGGTGAGCCTGGGCCGGGCCGCCGACTTCGACTGGATGCACGTCCAGGCGGCGCGTCGGCCGGGCGGAGCGAGTCCCTAGAGGAACGTCCTCTCGTCCGCCGACGGCCCGTAGATCGCCGGCACCGGCACGTCGTTCAGCCGCAGGTAGACGGTGAGCTGGCCGCGGTGGTGCGCCAAATGGGTGAAGGTCTCGGCGATCACCATGTGCCGCGGGTCCTCCAGCACCACCTTGCCGGCGACGAGGAGCTGCCACGGCGTCTGCAGGTGCTCGTCGGTGGTGCCGGCGAGGGCCGCGCGCGCCTTGGCGACGGAGTCGTCGAGGGACGCGAGCAGGCCCGCGGTCGTCTCCCACTCGGCAGGCTTCTGGCTCTGTCCCCCCGGCGGGTTCAGGTCGAGCTGGTCCTGGGTGATGGCCATCGCCACCCATCCCGGCATCGTCGCCACCAGGGTCGAGAGGTAGCCGAGCTCCATCGACTTGTCGTGCGGCTTCCAGCCGTTGCGCCCTTCGGGCACCCGCTCGAGGGCGCGGCGGCAGCGGTCGGCCTCGCGGTCGAGCTGGGCGGTGAAGAGGTCGGTCAGGTTCATGGCGTGCCTCCGTGTGGGGTACGGAAGAGGGTACTCCGAGACCGGCTACGGGCGCCGCACCATGGTGCTCACCAGGTGCTCGAGCTCGCGCGCCGGGTCGGTGCAGCGGCCGGTGTGTACCGCCGAGGTCTGGATCATCGTGCTGCGCGGCGCCACCAGCCAGTGGAAGCGCTCGCGCATCGGCAGGCGGCCGATCGGCCCCAGCGACGGGCCGCCGGCGCACAGCCTGGGGATGGCCGCGAGGTGGGCGCGCACGGCGTCGAGGTCGACCCCCTCGTCGAGGGTGAGCAGGCGCGCCTCGTCGAGCTCGATCCGGGCGTCGAGGAAGTCGCGCTCCGGGCAGGAGAGGATGACGCCGGCGTTGATGAGCTCCCCGCGCTCGACCCGGGGCACGACGCGCACCACCGCGTAGTCATACGAGCTCGCCGCGCGCACGGACCGCCTCCTCGAGGTAGGGGTGGGGCGGCGCCAGCCGCCGCAGCAGGTAGTCGGCGTAGGCGTCGCGGTGCTCGCCGGCGGTGGCGAAGGCCGGCTCGCCGGCCAGCCACGGCTCGGGCACCAGCGCCACGACCGAGCGCACCACCTCCGGCGTGATCCGCTCGACCAGCCGCGCGTGGGCCGCCTCCAGCGCCGCCGCGAAGGGCAGCAGCACGTGGTCGCGGATGCGCGGGAAGCGGTCGCGGCTGCGCGCCTCCGGGTCGTCCCAGGTGTGGTGGAAGTAGAGCGCCGCGCCGTGGTCGATCAGGTACAGCGTGTGGTGCCACAGCAGCATGTTGGTGTTGCGCGCCGTGCGGTCGACGTTGGTGAGGAGGGCGTCGAGGCAGACGATGGCGGAGGCGAGGTCGGGATCGACCTCGGCGGTGACCGAGTCGAAGGTCACCGCGCCCGGCAGGTAGTCGAGCCCGACGTTGAGCCCGCCGCTGGCGCGGATCAGGTCCTGGATCTCCGGGTCGGGCTCGGTACGCGCGAGGTCGGGGTCGAGCTCGACGAGGACGATCTCCGGCACCGCGAGCTGCGCCGCGCGGCCGATCTCGCCGGCCACCAGCTCGGCGATCAGCGCCTTCGGCCCCTGCCCGGCACCGCGGAACTTGAGCACGTAGAGCCCGTCGTCGTCCGCCTCGACGATCGCCGGCAGCGACCCGCCCTCGCGGAGCGGTGTCACGTAGCGGGTGACGGTGACGGTGCGCATCGGAGTCCGGGGAAAGAGGGCGGCGGGCGGCGCCCGCAAGCATACCCGACGGTACCCGCTGCGACGGAACCGTCGGGCGGCGCCCGCGTGCTCCCGTACCCTGTGCGGGACCGGCCTCAGCCGCCGGCCGCCACCGGGTGCCGGGGCTCGTAGAGCATCACCTCGACGCCGCCGGGCAGGCGCATCGTCACCGTGATCCCGAAACCTTCGTCGACGGGCTCCTCGGGGACGTCGATCCCCTTCGCCCGCAGCTCGCGGACTGTCTGCTCGACGTCGTCGCACATGAACGACACCTGGTGGCGGGCGCCGCCCTCGTACGTCGGCCCTTCGGCGGGATGGACGCCGAGCTCGGCGGGCGGCAGGCGGAAGATCAGCCAGCCGTCGCCGGCGTCGACGTGATGGAAGCCGAAGACATCGCGCAGCACGGCGCGCAGCGCCTCGGGCTCGGAGGTGTAGAGCAGCGTGTGGACGCCGGTGATCGCCATCGGGGCTTACTCCTCGGGTTCAGTTCGGCTCGGTGTGATCGCTGCCTCGCAGTCGATACTCGGTCGGAGCGTCGATTCCCCGGATGAAGGCCAGATCGAAGAAGATGGTCGCCGACTCGAAGCCCGGTGCGATCAGGAGGAAGTGCGTCGGCTGGAGCGTCTCCCCGCCGCGCGGCAGGCGGAAGGTCAGCGAGCCGTCCTCGCCGGTGCGCGCCCGACGCCCCGGCGGCCAGTAGGCGAAGGCGCCGGCGACCGGCAGGCCGTCGGGCGTCAGGATGCGGAAGGCGACCTCCGTGGGCGGCGACAGCGAGACGACTGTCTCGGCCGCGCGAGCCTCGCCGGCTTCCGCCGACAGCGTCGGCATCTCCACGCGGGCCCAGTGGTCGTCGGCATCCACCAGGTGGTAGACCAGGGACTCTCCGGACAGGGGCTGCGGGACGGCGACGCGGCCGTCCTCCCCGGTCACCGCGAGGAGCTTCTCGACCTCGTCGCCCCCGGCGTCGTCGATGGCGACCACGACGCCGGCGGCCGGTCGACCGTCGTGCAGCACCCGCAGCGCGCGCGGTGCCGCGGCGGTGAGCGACACCCGCATGTCGTTCCCCGACCCCACGTACGGGCCGGACGGGAGCAGATCGGCCCGCTGCGGCGGCGGCAGCGCCCAGAACTGGAGGTTCGCCATGCCGAGTCGCGGCACGTCCGCCCAGCCGTCCGGCCCGGTGGCCACCACCCAGCCGCCGAAGAAGAGGTTGCGCACCAGCAGCCGCGCACCTTCGACCGGGTCGCCGTTCGGGTCGGCAACCCGTACGGGCAGGACCTGCCCGCGGAACACCAGTAGCTCGCCCGGCTCCGTGAGCTCCCACGTCGGGATCGGTACCGGCGATTCGAAGTAGCCCTCGGCGTCGACCGTCACGAGAACCAAACCCTCGGCGTCCAGGGCGATGCGGAAGTCGCCCTCCGCCCCGGTGATCGCCGAGGCGAGGACCGTCGGCGGCTTGTCGACGAGGAGCTGGCCTCCGAAGGGCTCGAGGATCTCGCCGCCGTGGCGGATCTCCACGCGGGCGCCGGCCACCGGCTTCAATTCGTTGTCGTGTACCTGGCCGCTCCACGAACGCGGGTCCGCGACCGCTGCAGCCACGGGTGCTTCTCCGGCGGCGACGGCTGCGCAGGCGAGGACGAGGACGACGGCGGAGAGGCGCGGGCATGCAGGCTTCATGGGCTCTCCCGGTGAAGAGTCGATCCTGAAGGCGCGCGGCAACGCATCGAGGATACTGCGAAATCGAACGCCGGATTCCGGTCGTCCACCGGCGGTCAGGAGGCCGAAGGTGTCGAAGGCGACGCTCAGCGATGGGTGCCCGCCAGAGAGTCGAGGAGAACGGTCCATTCGAGGAGGTGGGCGATTCGCAGGACCGGCTCGACGAGCCACGGGTCGGCGGCGAGGAGGGTGCGAACCTCGTCGGGACCGGCGGCGGCGACGACCAGGAGGGCACGGTGCGCCGCGATGCGCTCCGCCTCCGATGCCCCGGGCTCGGCGTAGGGACCGCCGAGCTCGATGCGGCCGGAGGCGCACAGGCGGTCCATGTAGTCGGCGTGCTCGTGCCACTGCGGCTGCTCGCGGAGCGACAGGCCATCGACCCAGGCAGGGCCCGGCTCGAGGTGGACCAGGTAGCGGCGCATCGGCAGAATGAAACTCTGAGCAGATACTACCGGAAGTCTCGACGAGGGTGCCGGCACGGTGCCTCGACCGCCGTCGGCCGACTGCTGCTAGCCTTCGCGGCGATGAGATCCCAGCCGACCTTCCCGCTCCGCCTCGTCCCCTCGATGCTCGCCGCCGCTCTCGCCGTTCCCGCCGCCGCCCAGCCTGCCGCCGATCCCGCCCCCTGGCCGGCCGAGCGCCGGCGGGAGGTCCTCGAAAAGACGCTCGAGCTGGAGCTGGCGCCGGACCTCGGGCACCTCACCGCCGGCGAGCGGCGGGCGGTCGAGGAGCTGCTGGCGGTGGGGGAGATCATGCAGCGGCTTTACGAGGAGCAGCGGCACCGCGACGCGGCGGCGGTGCGGGCGCGGCTGGCGGCGCTGCCGCCGAGTGAAGCCGGGGACGAGGCGGCGGAGCTGCGCGACCTCTTCCGGCTGTTCTCGGGCCCGATCGCCACCACACTCGACAACCGGCGCGAACCGTTCGTCGCCGCCGGCCCGGAGGTGCCGGGCAAGAACGTCTACCCGTGGGGCATCGAGCAGGCGGAGGTCGAAACCTTCCTCGCCGCCCACCCGGAGCGCCGCGCCGAGCTGCTCGACGAGCGCACCGTCGTGCGGCGCGCCGCCGCCGAGGACCTGGCGCGCGACCGCGCCGCCCTCGCCCGCCACCCGGCGCTCGCCGTCCTCCACCCGGGCCTCGCCGAGCGCCTCGCGGGCCTCGCCGCCCCTCCCGGGTCGGGCACGGACGCCCCGCCGCCGGCCGCCCTCTACGCCGTCCCCTACGCACTCGCCTACGCCGACGAGCTCGCCGAGGCGCAGCGCCGCCTGTTCGCCGCCGCCGCCGCCGTCGAGGCCGACGACGCCGAGCTCGCCCGCTACCTGCGCAACCGCGGCCGCGACCTGCTGTCGAACGACTACGAGAGCGGCGACGCCTCGTGGGTCACCGGCCGCTTCGCGAACCTCAACGCCCAGATCGGCGCCTACGAGACCTACGACGACGCCCTGTTCGGCGTCAAGGCCTTCCACTCGCTGTCGCTGCTGGTCACCGACCGCCAGGCCAGCGAGGAGCTGCGCCGGGCGCTCACCGACCTGCAGGCGATCGAGGACCTGCTGCCCTACACGGAGCACAAGCGCGTGCGCTCGGAGGTGCCGGTCGGCGTCTACCGCGTGGTCGCCGACTTCGGGCAGGCGCGCGGCACCAACACGGCGACCATCCTCCCCAACGACCCGCTGTTCTCGCGCCGCTACGGCCGCACCATCCTGCTGCGCGAGAACGTGATGACCCACCCGGAGCTGTTCGCCGAAGCCGACCGCGTGTGGCGGGCGGCGGTGGCGCCCGCCTTCGCCGGCGACCTGGCGCCCGAAGGCGGCTTCCACCGCACGCTGTGGCACGAGATCGGCCACTACCTCGGTCCCGAGCTCACGCGCGGCGGCGAGCCGCTCGACCGCGCGCTGCAAGGCTGGGCCGACGCGCTGGAGGAGATGAAGTCGGACCTGGTGTCGCTCCTCGCCCTCCACCACCTGCACGGCGAGGGCGCGGTCTCCGACGCGCGGCTGCGCGCGGTGCAGGCGAGCGGCATCCTGCGCACGCTGCAGAACAACCGCCCGCGCCGCGACCAGCCCTACCAGACGATGCAGCTCGCGCAGCTCAACTTCTTCCTCGACCGCGGCCTGGTCATCGCCGACGACGGCGCCCGGTTGTCGGTCGACTACGCGCGCTACCCGCGGGTGGTGCGCGACCTCTTGGCCGAGGTGATGGAGCTCCAGCTCGCCGGCGACCCGGCCGCCGCCGAGGCCTTCTTCACCCGCTGGACCGCCTGGGACGACGCCCTCCATGCCCCCCTCGCAGCCCGCCTGCGCGACGCCCAGCAGGCGCGCTTCCGGCTGGTGCGCTACGGGGCGCTGGGGGAGTGAGCGCGCGGCGGTGAGGGAGGCCAGCGCGATGCGGCGGCTGTGCGTCTACTGCGGCTCGAGCCCGGGCCGGCGTCCCCTGTTCCTCGCCGCGGCGCGGGAGATGGGGCGGGAGCTCGCCGGGCAGGGGATCGGGCTGGTGTACGGCGGCGGCAGCGTCGGGCTGATGGGCGAGCTCGCCGACACCGTGCTCGCCGCCGGCGGCGAGGTGGTCGGGGTCATCCCGCAGTTCCTGGTCGACGCCGAGGTGGCGCACACCGGCCTCACCGAGCTGGTGGTCGTCGAGTCGATGCACGCCAGGAAGGCGAAGATGGCGAGCCTGGCCGACGGCTTCGCGGCGCTGCCCGGCGGCCTCGGCACGGTGGAGGAGCTGGTCGAGATGCTCACCTGGTCGCAGCTCGGCCTGCACGGGAAGCCCTGCGGCCTGCTCGCCGTCGACGGCTACTTCGACGGCCTCCTCGCCTTCCTCGACCGCGCCGTCGAGGAGGGGTTCGTCAAACCGGTCCACCGCGGGCTGCTGCTGACGGCCGACGCGCCGCGCGAGCTGCTGCGCCGCATGGCCGCCTTCCGCCACCGCCCAGCCGGCAAGTGGAGCGGCCGCGCGACAGCCTCGCGCGGCTGAGGCTTCGGCGAGTACAATGCCGTCGAGAATCGGGGGCCGTTCCGTAGGAGTCGTGTGCGATGTGCTCTGACCGCCGCAGGACCTTCCGCCGCCGGGCCGCGGGCTGGACGTACCGTGCCGTCCTCGCCGCCGCCGTCCTCCTCCCCGCCGCGCCCCCTCTCGTGGGCCAGGAGGCGGCCGAGGATCTCCCCGCCGGCCGCACCTTCAGCGGCCGCGCGCAGGTCACCGCCGTCGACCTGGTCGTCGACGTGCGCGACGAGGCCGGGCGGGTGCCGGCCGACCTGCGGCCCGAGGACTTCGTGGTGCTCGAGGACGGCGTCGAGAAGAGGGTGGTGGCGGTCGAGCGCTTCGCCGAGGGTACCCGCGTCTCGACCCTCGAGCGTGGCGCGGCGCCGGCGCCGTCGGCGATCGAGGAGGGAGCCTGGACGTGGCACACGGTGCTCTACGTCGACCAGGCGCTGAGCACGTCGGCCTCCATCCGCCGCGCCGCCGAGGCGCTCGCCCAGCAGGCGGGCGACCTCACCCGGCTCGGCACCTTCGAGGTCGTCGCCGCCGACCCCCACCCGCGCGTCGTGCTGCCCGCCACGCGCAGCGCCCGGCTCGTCGAGCAGACGTTGCTCGAACTCGCCCGCGACGTCCCCGGCCGCGACGCCGTGGGGCGCGCCCGCAAGCGGTTCGCTGACCAGCTCCGCCTCGACTACGAGACCGGCGGCACCGGGCAGGGCAGCAACCGCGGCGCCGCGGACTTCGGCGCCCGCAGCCGTACGGGCCTCAACCGCCGCGACCTGGTGTGGGCGACCGTCGTCCAGGAGGCGCGCCTGCTGCGCGAGCAGCAGGACCGCCTGCTCACCTGGACGGCGAGCTACCTCGAGGAGGGGCCGCGGGCGCTGCTGCTGGTCAACGACGGCTACGACCTCGACCCGCGCGACTTCTACCTGGTGGGGGTCGAGGACCTGCAGACGCGCAGCGACCTCGACTCGATGCTGCAGGCCTACTCGCCGGTCGAGGGCTTCCGCGGCCTGGTGCAGGTGATGGCGGCGAGCGGCTGGGTGTGCCTCAATCTCGCGCTCGGCAGCCCGTCGTCGACCTTCGCCACCATGGGCGCCGAGGTCAGCGGCAAGGGCATGATGGGCGACGTCGCGGGGCGCAGCGAGCAGGGGCAGCAGGGCTCGCCGCTGCCCAGCCAGCTCTTCTACCGGCCGCTCGACGGACTGCGCAACCTGGCCAAGGAGACCGGCGGCGAGCTGGTCACCGGCAAGGCGAAGATCCCCGAGGCGGTCGACCGGCTGGCCGAGCGGGTGCGCATCACCTACCAGGTCGAACGGCTCCCCGACGGCACGGTGCACCGCGTGGAGGTGAAGCCCCGCCGCGCGGGCCTGACGGTCAACGCCCCGGAGTGGTCCGGCTCGCCGGCGCCGGAGGCGGTGTCGTCGGCGCGTGCGCGGCGCCTGCTGGCCGACGCGGCGGAGAAGGGCGACCTGCCGGTGGTGGCGGCGGTGGGGGTCGAGAAGGAGGACGCGGCGCTGACCGGTCGCGACCGCGGCACGCTGCAGGCGCGGGTGGATTTCTCGGCCTTCTCGCCGGAGGCGTTGCCGCCCTCCACGGCGCTGCGCGTGACCTTCGCCGTCGAGCTCGCCGAGCAGCTGCCGTTCGTGCGCCACGACGTGGTGCAGGGCCAGGATCTGCGCGGCCTGGAGGCGTGGACCTACACGCTGCCGGTGAGCCTGCCGCCGGAGGCGGGCAAGGTGGCGGTGCTGGTCGAGGAGCTGTCGACCGGCGCCTGGGGCGGCGCGGTGGCGGCGCGGGTCTCCGGCCCGCTGCCGGAGGTGCCGGAGGGCCGGCACACGGCGGCGGTGGCGCGCGGCGGCGCCAGTGGTGGAACCGGCGCTGGCGGCGACGACCGCGTGGTCGAGGGCTACGACCTGCCGGTGGATCTCCTGCCGGACGCCAAGGTGCTGGTGCTGGTGCCGCCCTCCGGCGAGATGGTCACCGGCGCGGTCCGCTTCGAGACGCTGGTGACGCGGCCCGGGGTCGACCGGGTGGAGCTCCATCTCGACGGCGAGCGGGTGGCGACGGCGCGCCGGGCGCCGTTCTCGGCGCGCGTCGACCTCGGCGACCTGCCGCGGCCGCGCACCGTCGAGGCGATCGCCTACGACGCCCAGGGCGCCGAGCTCGGGCGCGACTCGGTGATCGTCAACGAGGGCGCCGGCGGCACCTTCCGGGTGCGCCTGATCGAGCCGCGCCGCACCGGCCAGGTGGGGCCGGTGGACGTCGAGGCCGAAGTGCGGGTGCCGCCGGAGGAGACGCTCGAGCGTGTCGAGATCGCCTGGAACGACGAGCGGGTGGCCACCCTCTTCGCGCCGCCGTTCCGCCAGCGGGTGCGCGTCCCGCCGGAGTCGCCGGTGGGCTTCATCACGGTCACCGCCCACCTCGCCGACGGCACCACCGCCGAGGACGTGATCTTCATGAACGGCCCCGGCGGCGACGAGCGGGTGGAGGTGCGCCTCGTCGAGCTCTACACGGTGGTCACCGACCCCCAGGGGCGGCCGATCCGCGGTCTGTCGGAGACCGACTTCCAGGTCTCCGAGGAGGGGCGGCGCCAGCAGGTGGCGGCGCTCAAGGACGGCTCCGAGCTGCCGCTGTCGCTCGGCCTCCTGCTCGACTCTTCGGCGTCGATGGCCGACGTGCTGCGCCAGACGCAGGTCGCCGCCATCGACTTCCTGTTCCTCACCCTCGACGAGGACGACCGCGCGTTCCTGGTCGACTTCGACAGCGAGCCGCGGCTGGTGCAGCCGCTGACCGGCGACCTCGAGGCGGTGGGGCGCAAGATCGTGCGCCTGCAGCCGGGCGGCTACACGGCGCTGTGCGACGCGCTGGTCTTCTCG
>CAZLBJ010000285.1:0-4915 GCA_964557755.1 uncultured Thermoanaerobaculia bacterium | reverse complement strand
TCGTCGCCCGGCCGCGGCCACATGTAGTCGACCCAGCCGGACTCCTGCCCGGCGAGCAGGGCGACCATCTCGCGGCCGATCTGCTTGCCGTTCTCGTCGGTGAAGTCGAGCATGTTCTTCCCCTCGTGCTCGGGGAAGCCGGCGTTGACGCGGTGCACGCCTGTCTCGTCCATGACGAAGACGTAGGAGTCGTAGAAGCGGAAACCGCCCGCCTTGTCGCGCAGCTCGGGGAAGGCGGCCTCGCCGCCCGCCGCGAGCAGGGCCGCCGCGTCGTCGACCTGCTCGACGACGAACAGGCGCTCCATCGGCATCTGGTAGCGGCCGCTGCCGACGATCACCTCGCCACGGTCGGGCGCGGCGGCGCGGCGCACGTAGCTCGTCTTCCAGTGGAAGTTGGTGCCGGCGCCGGGCCGCGGCCACAGGTAGTGGACCCAGCCGGCGCCGTCGTCCTCGGTCTCGCGCTGGAGGCTCTGCACCACCGGCTTGCCGTGCGGGTCGCGCAGGTCGAGGAGGCTGCGCCCTTCGAGCGACGGGTTCGCCGGATGGCACAGCGAGCGCCCCTCGAGGTCGTTGACGAAGACGTAGGCCTCGCCGTGCAGCCAGGAGCTACCTTCGGTGTGGAACTCCTTGCAGGCGGCCTCGACGCCCTGCGCCTCGACGGCGGCGACGGCGGCGTCGACGAAGGCGACGAGCTCGCGCGTCTCCTCGTGCACGGGCGGGTAGGCGTCGCCGGCGGCAGCCGGGAGGGAGACGACGAGCAGCAACGCCGCGAGGCCGGGGAGCAGCGCGGGCAGGACGGTGGCGAGGGCGGCGCGGGAGCGTAGGGGGACGTGCCGTGGCATGTCGCTCTCCTTGAAAGCGTGGGAGTGACCGCCAGTCTAGCAGGGCTCAACGCCAGGGGCGCGACACGACGCAGGCGTTGATGCCGCCGACGCCCATCGACAGCTTGCCCACCACCTCGCCGCGGCCGTCGCCGCCGGTCGCCACCTCGCGGTCGAAGACGAAGCGCTCGTGGAGGCCGGCGATCATCTCGTTGAGCTCGCCGCGGGCGAGCGGCGTCGGCGCCAGGCGGCCGCTGGCGTAGCCGAGGTGCTGCGCGGTCAGCTCCCAGCCGCCGGCGGCGCCCATGCCGTGGCCGAAGGTGCCCTTGCGCGCCGTCACCAGCACCGACGGCGGCAGCAGGTCGCGCAGGTTCTCGACCTCGAGGTAGTCGCCCGGCGTGGCGGTGGCGTGGAGGTCCCAGCCGCCGACCGTCTCCGCCGGCGTGCCGGCGTCGGCGAGGGCGGCGCGGATCGCCGCCTGCGGCCCCGCCTTCGACGGCGTGATGATGTGGTCGGCGTCGGAGGTGAGGCCGACCGCCAGCGGCTCGAGGCCGATGGGCTCGAAGCCGAGGCCCGTCATGTGCTCCCAGTCGCCGACGATCCAGATCGCCGAGCCGCCGGAGACGTGGGTGCCGCGCAGCTCGGAGAGCGGTTTCGAGACGCCGCCGTCGCCGGCCAGCACGCGGGCGTTGAAGAACGCCGACACGGTGAGCGGGTGCGGCGGCGGGTCGGCGGCCCCCATCACCACCGCCTTCGCCTCGCCGCAGTGGATGGCGTCCATCGCCATCTTCAGGCAGACGCCGAAGGTCGAGCACGCCGCCACCGGCGCGAAGGCGGGACCGGTGATGCGGCCGAGGATCGAGATCTGCGACGCAGGGATGTTCTGGATGTTCCACAGCAGGTTCGGCGACACCGCCTCCCACGGCGGGCTGGGGGCGCCGTACTTCTCCTTCAGGCGCGCGTGGCGGCGCTGCTTCTCGCGCAGCACCTTGCGCTTGCCGCTCTCCACCTCGCCGGTGACCGCCAGCGACTCGATGTCGCCGAGCTCGGCGAGGTACTCCTGCAGGCCCTCCGAGTGGCGCACCCAGAAGGCGTCCCACTCCTCCTCGGCCTGGGTGCGGCCCTGGCCGCGCACCAGCTGGCGCGGGTCGGACGGCGGCGGCTCGCCGTCCGGCGCCTCGCCGTGCTCGCGCCAGCGCGCCACCGCCGCGTTGCGCTCCGGCCGCGACCAGAAGTAGTTCCAGCGCCGCGACGCCCGGTGGTAGGCGATCGACTGCTGGTAGATGGTGGGCAGGGCGCCGAGCCCGGAGCCGACGTAGACGTGCGCCTGGTCGCCGAGCCGCGCCAGCTCCTCCTCGAGGCCCGGGTTCTGGCCCAGCGCCTGGATGAAGGCGGCCACCGCGAAGAGGGTGGTGGGGTCCATCTTGTCGACCAGCCGCGGGTAGCGGTTCGGCGCGTGGCGCTGGTCGATCCACGGCTTGTAGTCGGCGAAGTCGCACTTCGGGCGGCCGACCAGGAAGTTGTTGGGGCCGAAGTCCTCGAACGGCTCGAGCCAGCTGCCGCCGGCCTCGAGGTTGGCGGCGAACTCGTCGACGTTGGCCGAGCGCGGGGCGACGATGCCCCAGCCGAAGATGCCGATCCTGGGCCGCGGCCCGCGCCCAGCCGCTGTCGTCATGCGCCTCCTCGGCCGACCGCCGCCAGCCGGTCCACCAGGTCGACGACCCGGTTCGAGTAGCCCCACTCGTTGTCGTACCAGGCCACCACCTTGACGAAGCCGTCGCGCTCGGCGCGCGTCGACAGCGCGTCGAAGATCGACGAGTGGGAGTTGCCGATGATGTCGGTCGACACCAGCGGCACCTCGCTGTACTCGACGATGCGCGACATCGGCCCCTCGGCGGCGCGGCGCACCGCGTCGTTGACCTCCTCGACGCCGGGCCGCTCGCGCAGGCGGGCGACGAAGTCGACGATCGAGCCGTCCGGCACCGGTACGCGCATGGCGACGCCGTCGAGCCTGCCCTCGAGATGGGGCAGCACCTTGCCGACGGCGCGCGCCGCGCCGGTGGTGGTGGGCACGATGTTCTCCGCCGCCGCGCGGCTGCGCCGCAGGTCCGTGTGCGGCACGTCGGCGAGCCGCTGGTCGTTGGTGTCCGCGTGGATGGTCGACAGCAGCCCCTCCTCGAGGCCGAACGCGTCGTCGAGCACCTTGACCAGCGGCGCCAGGCAGTTGGTGGTGCACGACGCGTTCGACACCAGGCGGTGCTCGGGCTTGAGCACGTGGTCGTTGACGCCGAGCACCAGGGTGGCGTCGATCGGGTCCTTCGACGGCACGGTGAGGATCACCTTCTCCGCCCCCGCCTCGAGGTGCCTGGCGATCTTCTCGCGGTGGCGGAAGACGCCCGTCGACTCGATCACCACCTGGACGCCGAGGTCGCCCCAGGGGATCTCGGCCGGATCGCGCTCGGCGGTCATGGCGATCTCGACGTCGTCCACCCACAGGTGGTCGTCGTCGGTACGCACGTCGTGGCGGAAGCGCCCCATCACGGTGTCGTACTCGAGGAGATAGGCGAGCTGCTGGTTGTCGAACAGGTCGTTGATCGCCACCACCTCGAGGTCGTCGCGCTCCGCCATGATGCGGAACACGGTGCGCCCGATGCGGCCGAAGCCGTTGATGCCGACGCGCACGCCCATCACGCCACCTCCCGCGCCGCCGCGGCGCCGCCGGGGCCGTCCATGCGCCGGAACATCTCGATCAGGTCGACGACGCGGTGGGCGTAGCCCCAGCCGTTGTCGAACCAGGCGAGCGTCTTCGACACCTTGCCGCGGAGCACCATGGTGGACAGGGCGTCGAAGGTGCTCGAGTAGGGGCTGCGCGAGATGTCGGAGGAGACGATCGGGTCGTCCTCGCACTCCAGCACGCCGCGCCAGCGGGAGCTGCCGGCGGCGGTGCGGATGGCTTCGTTGATCGCCTCGACGCTGACCTCCTCGCGGTGCCAGCACACCAGGTCGACCAGCGAGCCGTTGGGCACCGGCACGTTGATGGCGTGGGCGGTGAGCTTGCCGCGCAGCGACGGCACCAGCTCGCTCACCACCTCGCCGGCGTTGGTCTGCTGCGGGATGATGTTCTGCGCCGCCGCGCGGCCGCGGCGCGGGTCCTCGTCCGGCACGTCGGCGAGGCGCTGCTGGTTGGTGTAGGCGTGCACCGTGGTGAGGAACGCGCGCTCGATGCCGAAGGCGTCGTCGAGCACCTGCAGCACCGGGGCGGCGCACTGGGCGGTCGACGAGCCGTTCGAGACGATGCGGTGCTCGGGGCGGAGCTGGCCGTCGTTGACGCCGCGCACCACGGTGATGTCGGGCGGATCGGCGGGCGGCACGCAGAGGATCACCCGCTTGGCGCCGTGGCGCAGGTGGGTCTCGGAGTCCTCGCGGTGCTTGGTGCCGCCGGTGGCGTCGACCACGTAGTCGACGCCGACCTCCGCCCAATCGACCTCGGTGGCGTCGCGGGCGGAGAGCATCTTGGTGCGCCGGCCGGCGGCGAAGAGGTAGCCGTCGGCCATCCCCACCTCGTCGGGGAAGCGGCCCATCAGGGTGTCGAAGCGCAGCAGGTAGAGCAGGCCCTCATGGTCGGCCACGTCGCTGATGGCGGCGATGCGCACGTCGTTTCGCTCGTGCAGGATGCGGAAGAGGTTGCGGCCGATGCGGCCGAAGCCCATCAGGCCGATCCTCACCGGGTCGTGGTTCATGGCGGCTCCTTCCTTCGGTGCAGAGGGTGGTGTCGTGGGGTCGTGCGGGCCCCGAGCGGGCCGTGGTGTTCCCCCTCCGGCGCAGGCGGTCAGTGTATCGGATCGCCCGGCGGCGCGGCGATCGCCGGACCGGCCCGCGGCACGTGGACGCGCAGGCGCCAGCCGGCGCCCCGGAAGCGGTGGCGGCGGCGCAACTCGAAGCGCGGGTCGGCGGCGGCGGCGGCGCGCAGCGGGTCGAGCGGCGCGGTCTCGGTGCGGAAGGCGTCGCGGCCGGCGGCGCGGCGGCCGATCGTATCGACGACGAGCACGGGGCGTCCCTGCTCCCAGGCATTCTGCAGCACCGCCTCCGGCAAC
>CAZLBJ010000284.1:0-16131 GCA_964557755.1 uncultured Thermoanaerobaculia bacterium | reverse complement strand
GGCGGCCGCCGTCCGCGGTCCCGGCGTGCAAGCCGTGCTCGGCATCGGCGGTGCGCCGGAGGGGGGGATCACCGCCGCCGCCGTGGAGTGCCTGGGCGGCGAGATCCAGGCGCGGCTGACGGCGATCGGGGACGATCAGCGCGAGCGGCTCTCCTCGCTCGGCTTCGACGACCTCGACCGCATCTACCACACCGACGACCTGGCGCCGGGCGAGCAGGTCCTCGTCTCCTGCACCGGCGTCACCGACGGCGAGCTGCTGCACGGCGTGCGGCTGTTCGGCGGCTCGGTGCGCACCTCCACCCTCTACATGTCGCTGAGCCGCCGCATCCTGCGCTTCGTCGACACCATCCACCGCCAGCGCCTCGACTCGCCGGTGCACTTCTGAGGCGCGCGGACGGATGATCAAGCCCGACCGCTGGATCCGCCGCTGGGCCGCAGGAGGCGGCGTCGAGCCGTACGCCGAGGCGCAGGTCAACGCCGCCAGCTACGACGTCAGCGTGAGCGACCACTGGATCTGCCCCACCCGCGACCCCGAGGAGTTCAGCGCGCCGCACGTCAAGCTCTTCCCCGGCGAGGTGGTGCTCGCCTCGACGCGCGAGTACGTGCGCATCCCGCGCGACGTGGCGTGCGACCTGAAGCTCAAGTCGACCCTCGGGAGGCTGTGGATCAACCACTCCCTGGCGGGCTGGTGCGACCCGGGGTTCGAGGGCAACATCACCCTCGAGCTCCAGAACCTCGGCCCCGAGCCGTTCGTGCTGGAGGCCGGCCGGCGCATCGCGCAGCTCATCTTCATCGCCATGGAGGAGGAGCCCGAGGTCGCCTACGGCGAGCCCGGCTCGTCGAGCCACTACCAGGGCCAGAAGGGCACCACCCCGGCGCGCGACTAGGCGGCCGTAGGGACCGTCGTACGACGTCATGGGCATCACCGGCAACCTCGAGACGATGCAGCTCGCCGAGCTGCTGCAGTGGCTGTCGCAGAGCAAGAAGACCGGCACTCTGGTGATCGACGACGACCGCGTCGAGAAGCGCATCTACTTCCGCGACGGGCGCATCGTCTCCTCGTCCTCGACCGACCCGCGCGAGTACCTCGGCCAGTTCCTGGTCGGCCGCGGGCTGATCACCGAGGAGGAGCTCGCCGGCGCCATCCGCATGCAGGAGTCGAGCGGCAAGATGCTCGGCAAGATCCTGGTGTCGATCGGCACGATCGAGGAGAAGGAGGTGCACCGCCTCTTGCAGGTCAAGGCCGAGGAGGCGATCTTCGACGTCTTCTCCTGGCCCGAGGGCCGCTTCGAGTTCCTCGACGGCGAGCTGCCGCAGAACGAGATGATCCCGATCAGCCTCGACGTCACCGGGCTGGTGCTGGAGGGCGCCCGCCGGGTCGACGAGTGGGGCCGCATCCGCCAGGTGGTGCCGTCGCTCGACGCCGTGCCGGTGACCCTGGTGGAGGCGCCGGAGGAGCAGGGCAAGCTGTCCGCCGCCGAGCGCCGGGTGGTGGCCGAGATCGACGACCGCAGCACGGTGGAGGAGGTCCGCCGGCGCGCCCACGCCACCGAGTTCGACGCCTGCCAGGCGCTGTGGAAGGCGGTGCAGGCGAAGGCGGTGAAAGTGATCCCGGCGCCGTGGGAGGGCCGCGCGCCCGGCTCGGCGCTCGGCGCCGACCGCGAGAGGCGGGGGCCGGCCGGCGGCGGCGCGATCACCGCCCAGGCGCTGCTCGACGCCGCCCGCCCCCACCTCGAGGCGAAGCAGTTCGAGGACGCCCTGCGCCACCTGCGCGCCGCCCGCGCCCTCGACCCTTACGACCGCGAGGTCAAGCAGGCGGTGGAGGAGGCGGAGGCGCAGGTGCGCGCCGCGCTCGAGGCGGCCGGCGTGCGGCCCCACGCGGTGCCCAAGCTGGCCAAGAGCCTCGAGGAGCTCACCGCCTCGCAGCTCAGCCGCAACGAGGGCTTCGTCCTCTCCCGCATCAACGGCAGCTACGACATCGCCTCGATCACCAAGATCAGCTCGCTCCCCGAGCTCGACGCCCTGCTCGCCTTCTGGCGCCTCCACCGCGCCGGCCACCTGACCCTGGAAGCGAAGCGCTGAGGCCATGTGGCAGCTCACCGAGCCCTCCTCCGAGCGGGTCCGTGAGCTGCTCGCCGCGCAGGCCCGGGCGCCGTTCTCGTACCCGGTGGTGGGTGCGACGCGGCGCGAGCCGGTGGCGGCGCTCGGCGGCTTCGCGGTCGACCACAACCGGACGCGGCTCGGCGAGGGTGAGGGCACCTTCGCGGCCGCGTGCGCGGCGATGGAACAGTGGACGATGTTCCCGGCGGACTGGACGCGGATCTTGGGTGCGGCCGGCACCGCGGGCGGGCGCCCGCCGATCGCCGAGGGCACGGCGGTGGCGATGGTCGCGCACGCGCTCGGCCTCTGGTGGACGGCGTGCTGCCGGGTGGTCTACACCCTCGACGAGAGCTTCGAGACCGGCCCGCTCCGCCGCCGTTTCGGCTTCGCGTACGGCACCCTGCCGGCGCACGTCGAGCGCGGCGAGGAGCGCTTCTCGGTCGAGCTGCGCGACGACGGCTCCGTGTGGTACGACCTCCTCGCCTTCTCGACGCCGCGCTACTGGCCGGCGCGCCTGGGCTACCCGCTGACGCGGCGCCTGCAGCGGCGCTTCGTCCGCGACTCGCTGGCGGCCATGCGGCGAGCGGCGGGCGGGGCACCGCCGGCGGCGGAACGATGAGGGGGCCGATGGAAGTCGAACGGCGGAACCGGTCCTCACAGGTCTTCGCGGCCGTCTCTGCTCTACGAGGAGCCGACGCTCACCGAGAAGTTCGGCGACGGATACCTGCGCTACAAGTCGGCGGTGCGGCGCTGGCTGCCCGGACGGCCCGGGACCGGCTGACCGCCCCGCTCAGTGGCCGCGCGAGCGCCAGCGGCGGCGCACTTCGGCGGGCGTCGCGCCGGTCGTGCGCTTGATCCAGCGGCCCATGTGCGCCTGGTCGTAGAAGCCGGCGTCGATCGCGACCTCGGCGAGCGGGCGGCCGGAGCGGCGGAGGCCGTCGAGGGCGTGGCGGACCTGGGCGGCGCGGATCGACTCGCCCACCGAGCGGCCGAGCCAGCGGCGGAAGGCGGCGGCGACGGTGGTGCGGTGCTGGCCCACCGCGGTGGCGACGCCCGCGAGGGCGATCGGCTCGGCGTGGTGGTCGTCGATGAAGCGCAAAGCGTCGGTGAGCCACTCCGGGCGGCGGCGGGCGGACCAGCGGCCGACGCGGGCGGCCAGCAGCAGGCCCAGTCCTTCGAGGGCGAGCGCGGACGCCGGATCGTCGCGGCGCCGCTCGAGCTCGACCGGGCCGCGCAGGTCGGCGAGCAGCGACGGCAGCTCGAGCGGCCGCCGGCACGCCGCCAGACCGGCGAGGCGGTCGCGCCGGTAGGAGACGACCAGGGCGAGCGCGCCGCCGGCGTCGAAGTCGTTGGCGTGCGGCTCGCCGGGCGGGCGGAAGATCACCGAGCCGGGACGCAGCCGCAGCGAGCGGTGGCGCCAGCGCTCGGCGTAGGAGCCCTCGAGGACGAAGACGAGCTGGCCGCCCTCGTGGGCGTGGCGGGCGAGGCGGAGGCCGCCGGGCATCGACACCTCCGACACCCGCATGCCGGGGAGGGCGCAGCTCCTCGTCTCGCTGCCGTGACTGTCGGACACGCCGGAAGTCTACCGCCGCCGACGCGCGTACCAGGAGCCGACGCGCGTCCTATCCTCGCCGCGCCGCGACGCGTATCCTGGATCCATGAACCGCCTCACCGCCCGGCTGCTCCCCCTCCTGCGCCTTCTCGCCGCCGCCGTCCTCGGCTACGCGGTGGTGGTCGCCCTCACCACACTGGGCTTCGTCCACTGGCTCGCCGGCGCCGACCTCTACCGCGGCGGCGCGGCGCTGCAGGCGAAGGGCACGCTGGTGGCGGTCGTCGCCGGTCTCGCGGGCGGCGCCGTGGCCGGCCTAGTCGGCGGCCGGCGGCCACGGCTCCACGCCCTCGCCGTCCTCCCCCTGCTGGTCGTCGACACGCTCTATGTGCTGTTCGTCTTCCCGCGCACCACCCCTGCCTGGTTCGAGCTCGCCGGCGCTCTCACCCTGATGGCCGCCACCGTCGCCGGCGGCTGGCTGGTGGCGGCGGTGCGGCGGCGCCGGGCACCGGCGGAAGCCGCCTGAGCCCCACCCCTACGCCGGCACCCGCTCCTCCAGCGGCCCCCGCCGCAGCGGCTCGCCGGTGATCAGCATCTCCTTCTGCAGGGCGCGGACGACGGCGTCGAGGGCGCCGAGGGCGTCGACGCGGCGGAACTCGAGGTCGGTGTGCTCGACGTTGTCCGCCTCGTCGTCGCCGTCCTGGATCGGGATGGCGCTGCGCTGCATCCACTCGACGAGGTCGTCCACCCTGGCCAGCTCGCCGGTGAGGTTGCGGTGGAGCTGCTGCATCAGCAGCAGGACGCCGGCGGTCACCGGCGCCGCCTGGCTGGTGCCCTGCTGCACCGACTCGCCGCGCGGGCCCTGGATGCCCGCCGAGGTCACCGGCGCGCCGGGGGCGAAGACGTCGGTGCAGCAGGTCGCCTCCACCGACTCGTGCAGGCGCTGCGAGAAGGGCGTGATGCGGTCCGGCCCGGAGGAGAAGGCGCGGGCGCCGCTGGCGTAGCTGAAGCCGCCCTCGAACTCGTCGTACACCGCCCCCACGCTCACCGCGTGGCGCAGGATCGCCGGGTAGGCCATGCCCTGCTTCGAACCGTGGGTGAAGTAGTCGTTGCCGGCGGCGACCACCACCGGGATGCGCAGCTCGCGCAGCGAGCGGATGCGGTTGTTCACCGGGTCGAGGTCGAGGCCGGCGTCGTCGGTGCGGTTGTCGCCGGCGGAGAGCGACATGCAGACGGCGGCGATGGCGTGCTCCTGGTGGTGGTCGAGCACCCACTGCAGGGCGTCGGCGACGGCGCCGAAGCTGCCGCGGCCGTCGTTGCGCAGCACCTTCAGCGGCACGATGCCGGCGCCGGGCGCCACGCCGCGGTGGTCGCCGTTGGCGACGATGATGCCGCCGACGTTGGTGCCGTGGCCGTTGCCGTCCTTGGCGTTGCCGCGGTCGCCGCCGTGGTCGGTGGTGAAGTTGACCTGCGCCAGGACGCGGCCCGCGAAGTCGACGTGGCCGGTGTTGAGCCCGGTGTCGAGCACCGCCGCGGCGAGGCCGGAGCCGTCGACGCCGAAGGCGTTGCGCGCCGCGCTGGCGCGGATCAGGCGGTCGACCTCGGCGAAGGTCAGGCCGAGCTGCGGGGTGTCGAACTGGCGGGGCGGATCGACGGGCTTGACGTCGACGGGGGCTTGCGGATCGGGCATGGATCGCTCCTCGTGGATGGGGGTTCGGTTCAGCCGGGGACCGGCGTTTCGGTGTGGGTGTCGTGGGGCGGCGGCGCGGCGAAGCGCCCCCGGCCGCGGCCGCGGCGCTCGACCAGCGCGTAGAAGGCGGAGCCGTCGACGCCGGGCGGCGGCAGCGGCGAGGCGGGCGGGATGACGGAGCCCGCCGCCGCCCCGGCCTCGCCGCCCGCCGCCGCGTCGTCGGCGGCGTGGAGCAGGCGGCCGGAGCCGCGGACGCGCATCAGCTCGCCGCTGACCTCGGCGCGCACGGCGCCGCCGGAACGCTCGGCCGGCCCGCCGCCGTCGCCGCCGCCGCGCGCCAGGTGCAGCCGGCCGGCGGCGACCAGGGCGCCGAGCATGGCGTCGCGCTGCGCCGCCTGCGCGTCGGCGCCCGCCGGCAGGGCGGCGGCCTCGGAGCGCAGCAGGGCGCGCACCCGCCCCGTCTCGCGGTCGAGCGCCAGCGTGGTGCCGACGGTGATCTGCCGTCGCGCGGGCAGCGCCATCCCCGGCGGGTTCGGCTCCTCGCGGTCCCAGGACACCTTGAGCACCACCTCGCGCACGGTGGTCGGCCCGCCGCCGCCGAGGTAGTACGCCTTGGCGAGGTCGAGGCGCGGGCGGACGCGGAAGTGGACGCCCTCGGGGATGCCGAGGAAGGCGCGGTGGCGGTTCGCGAAGTCGTAGGCCGCCCAGTCGCCGGCCACCAGCGCGTCGAGGTCGAGCCCCGCCACCTCGGGGGCCGCGAAGCCGGTGCGCACCGCCAGCCGGGCCGGCGCGTCGACCACCCGCCGGCGCACCAGCTCGCGCACCAGCTCGTCGCGCCCCAGCGAGTCGCGCGGGTGCGACGCCTGGTCGGCGGCGAGGACGGCGCGGCCGTAGTCGGCGAAGGTCACCTCGCCCGGCGGCAGGTAGTCGAGGGCGCGCAGCAGCAGCCGCTTGAAGTGCTCGCGGGCGCGGAACAGGCCGAAGCCGGAAGCGGAGACGAGCGAGCTCCCCGTCTCCGCCGCGCGCCGCGCCGTGTAGTGGTCGTGGAGGCGGGCGAGGACGCGGTAGAGGGCGCCGGTGAGCACCAGGCTCAGGTGGTGCGGATCGGCGAGGGTGACGCGGTTGGTCTCCAGGTGCTCGTCGAGCGTGGTGTCGTCGGGATCGAGGTTCTTCTCGTTCCACAGCAGGCGCAGCTCGCTGCGGCGCCCGCGCTCGCGCTCGAAGCCGAACTGCTCGGCCATGGCGGAGAGGGCGTTGCGGCCGCGGAGCGAGCCGCCGGTGCGCTCGAGCAGCCGCTCGCGCAGCCGCCGGCTGCGCAGCGCCACCAGCAGCGCCGTGAGGTCGGCCATCGCCTCGTGCAGCGCCAGCGACTGCGGCGTGATGGCGTTGTAGAGGTCGGGCGCGACGCCGTCGAGGATGGCGTGGCCGGTCTCGTGGGCGACGACGTCCTGCGACAGCGCGGTGAACACCTGCCCGCCGCCGGCGGCGGGGAAGTGGAAGAGCTGGAGGCTCCGCGACTCGCGCTCGTAGAGGGCGTTGGCGCGCTCCCCCGCCCGCGGCACGACCAGAAGCTGCGGCCCGTCGAAGGCCCAGCGTACCTCGCGGCCGAGGGCGTCGGCCTCCTCGAACATGCGCAGCGTCGACAGCACGGTGGTGAAGACGTTGACGTGCATGAAGTCGCGCGCCGCGAAGTCGGCCTCGTCGGCGATCTCGTAGCGGCACGGGCCGCCGCCCTCGCCGGGCAGCACGCGGGCGGCGGGCGCGCCGCCGCCGCCGTCGCCGTCGAGGTCGAGCACGGCGACGCGCCGGCACACCGGGCCGTCGAGCAGGAACGGCTCGTCGAAGGTCAGCCGCTCGACGGCACCGCCGTCCTGCGCCGCCGCCGTCTGCGGGTCCTGGACGAGGTAGGGGACACGGACCTGCACCACGATCGCCTCCGTTTCCCTGGGAGACGGACGCGGCGGCCCCGGTTCGCGGCCGCCGCCCGTCGGGGATGTTCGGTATCGGCTACCGGCGGCCGGCGCCGCCGTGGCGTTACATCGGCGGGGCGGCTAGGGCCGCGGGCGCGACACGTGGGGGTTGCCGCGCTCGGCGAAGCGCAGCGGCCACAGCGCCGCCTCGCCGGCGTAGTCGACGCCGACGCGCGGGCCGCTCGCCACCGCCACGGCCGGCACCGGCTCGCCCTCGACGATCTTCAGCCCGCCGCGGTAGAGCGGCGCGGCGTCGAGGGCGCGGTCGACGCCGAGCGCCTGGCACAGCTTGCCGGGGCCGCCGGCGACGTCGCCGGGGCGCACCGGCCGCCGGCGGCCGAGCAGGCCGCGGCGGCGGCGCATCGCCTCCTCGCCCGCCACCGGCTCACCGGCGCGGATCAGCACGGCGCTGCCGACCTCGCGCCGGCCGGTGACCGCGTTGAGGCAGAAGTACATGCCGTAGATGAAGTAGACGTACGCGTAGCCGCCCGGCAGGTAGAGGCTCTCGTTGCGCACCGTGCGGCGGCCGCCGGCGGCGTGGCTGGCGGCGTCGGGCGCGCCGAGGTACGCTTCCGTCTCGACCAGCCGCAGCGCCAGCCGTTCGCCGCCGGTCTCGCGCACCAGCCAGCGGCCCAGCAGCTCGCGGGCCACGGTCTCCGCCGGGCGGCGGTAGAAGGAGACGGGGAGGGGCTTCCACGACATGGGAGCGGCACGCTATCAGCATGATCCGGGAACCAGAGCCATGACCGACGCCACCGCGCCCAGCCAGCCCGCCTCGCCCCTCGCCGCCGCCGGCGGCGCCCTGCCCGAGCTCTTCGCTGAGCTGCCCGAGCCGTTCCGCGCCGCCTACGATCCCGAGGCGCCGTGGGCGCTGCTCGGCGAGCCGCTCGACGCGGTGCTCGCCGCGCTCCCCTCCTCCGCCCTCGAGGCGCCGGTGTCGCCGGACGTCCACCTGCTCGGCGACCGCATCGCCGTCGGCGCCGGCACCCGCATCCTGCCCGGCGCGGTGATCGAGGGGCCGGTGTGGATCGGCCGCGACGTCCGGATCCGCTCCGGCTGCTACATCCGCGGCGGCTGCTGGATCGGCGACGGCTGCGTGGTGGGGGCGTCGACCGAGATCAAGCGCTCGATCCTCTTCCCCGGCGCCCACGCGCCGCACCTCAACTACGTCGGCGACTCGGTGCTCGGCCGCGACGTCAACCTCGGCGCCGGCACGGTGCTGTCGAACTTCCGCCACGACGGCAAGGAGATCGCCGTGCCGCTGCCCGGCGGCGGCCGGTTGGCGACCGGGCGCCGCAAGTTCGGCGCCGTCCTCGGCGACCGCGTGCTCACCGGCTGCAACTCCGTCCTCCACCCCGGCTGCGTGGTCGGCCGCGAGACGCAGATCTACCCCGGCGTCATGCTGCGCAGCCGCGTCTACGGGGCGCGGCGGATGATCAAGCTGGTGCAGGAGATCGACGAGCGGGAGATGGCGTAGGGCGCGGTGCTCAGAAGCGAAGCAGCATGGCGCCCCAGTGGAAGCCGGCGCCGAAGGCGGTGAGGAGGACGAGGTCGCCGGGGGCGATGCGGCCCTCCGCGCGCGCCTGCACCAGGGCGACCGGGACCGACGCCGAGCCGGTGTTGCCGTACTCCTCGACGTTCGAGAACAGCTTCCCCTCCGGCAGCTCGAGCTGCTGCGCCACCGCCGCCAGGATGCGCGCGTTGGCCTGGTGGGGGACGACCAGGGCGAGATCGGAGACGGCGACGCCGGCGCACCGCAGCACCTCGCGCGAGGCGCCGGTCATGCGCGTCACCGCCTCGCGGAAGACGGCGCGGCCGTTCATCACGATGTCCTTGTGGAGGTTCCGCTCCGCCGCCTCGAGGCTGAACGGCCGCCGCGTGCCGCCGGTCTCCAGCGTCAGGATGCCGGTGTGGCGGCCGTCGGTGCCGGCGACGGCGGCGAGCTTCTCGATCGCCCGCCCGCCCGCCGGCGGCGGCCCGACGATGGCGGCGCCGGCGGCGTCGCCGAAGAGGACGCAGGTGGCGCGGTCCTCCCAGTTCATCAGCCGGCTGAGCAGCTCGACGGCGACCACCAGGACGCGTCGCGGCGTCTCGCGCGCCCGCGACACGGCGACGTCGAGCGCCTGCAGGAAGCCGGCGCAGCCGCTGCCCGCGAGGTCGTACGCCGGCACCTCCCGGGCGCCGAGCCGGTGCTGCAGGAAGGCGGAGGTGTCGGGGATGTAGACCTCCGGCGTGTCGGTGGCGACGACGATCTCGTCGAGGTCGGCGGCGGTGAGGCCGGCGTCGTCGAGAGCGCGCAGCGAAGCCTGCTCCGCCATGTCCACCGTCGTCTCGTCCTCCGCCGCGAAGCGCCGCCGCGCGATGCCGGTACGCTCGCGGATCCACGCGTCGGTGGTGTCGACGAGACGTCCCCAGTCCTCGTTCGTCATCACCCGCTCCGGCAGATAGGCGCCGAGACCGAGGATGCCGGCGGGGCTGGCGTAGGGGGAGGGGCTCATGGGTGCTCTTTCAGTGGCCCGTAGACCTCCGTCGCCAGCTCCTCGCCGAGGGTGAGGCCGACGTAGCGGCGGAACAGCTCCTCGGCGCTGGCCTGGGGATGGCACCGCCGCAGGCCGGCGAAGGCCAGGTCACGGGCCAGCCGGTTCGCCTCCTCGACGAGCTCGATCTTCCGGCTGGCGGTCATCCGCCGGTAGATCTCGATCTGGACCTCCTCGGCGTCGGCCGACGTGTCGCGCGACAGGGTCCGGCGAAGAGGGTCCGCCATGGGGAAAGTCTACCGTGGTAGCGTGCCTCGCCGTGACCGACGCCGCCGAGCCGACCGCCGGCCGCTTCGCCGTGGAGGTGCCGATCCGCGTCCAGTGGGGGGACATGGACGCCCTCGGCCACGTCAACAACGCGCGCTACTTCACCTAGTTCGAGAGCGCGCGCATGGCGCTGTTCGAGCGCCTCGGCCTCGACTCGACCGGCACGCCGTCGGTCGGCCCCATCCTCGCCCACACCCGCTGCGACTTCCTCGCCCCCGTCACCTACCCGGCGGAGCTCGCAGCCGCCACCCGCATCGCCCGCCTCGGCACCACCAGCTTCGTCATGGAGTACGCCATCCGCCGCCTCACGCCGGCCCCCGAAGCCCTGGTCGCCCGCGGCGAGGGCGTCGTCGTCCTCATCGACTACCGCACCGGCGAGAAGGTGCCGATTCCGGCGGGATTGCGCTCGGCGCTCGAGAGCTTGCGGTAGGGGTGCCGGGGACGGGTGGGGGATGGAGGGTGCCGGCCGGGGAGTAGGAGATGAACGTCAACACCCACGTCAACGTCGACCCCCTTCGCCGATCTGTTGACGTTGACGTTGACCACGGCTGCTGAGACTGAATGCCCATCTGCGCCTCGCCGCCACCAACGCCCGCATTCTTCCTGCTGGGCCACCGCCGGTTTCCGGGGTGGGGTGGGTCCTCGGGTAGGGACCCCGGGAGCGGGCCAAGCGCAATCCCGACCGGAGTCGTACGCCGATGGCGGCCCGTGGACGAGGAGGCGCGCCCCCCTCCAAAGTCCACCGAGTAGCGCGCCGCTCCCTGCCCGAGGACCCACCCCACCCCGCCACCACCAGGTCTTCCCCAGGGGTTGACGTTGAAGTCGCCCCTACCGCGGCGTGCGCCGCACCACCATCACCGTCCGGTCGTCGTTCGGGGCGCGGCCGCGGCTGTAGCTGTCGACGTGGGCGAAGACCTCGTCGACGAGGCGCTGGGCGGGCTGGTCGTGGAAGGTGCGGGCGACCTCGATCAGGCGGTCGAGGCCGAACTCGTCGACCTTTTGGCCCGGCTCGGCGCCCTGCGTCTCGGTGATCCCGTCGGTGTAGATGACCATCAGGTCGCCGGGCCGCACCAGGATCGTGCCGCGCTCGTAGCTGGCGTCCGACAGCGGGCCGAGCACCGGGCCGCCCTCCTCGAGCAGCTTCACCTCGCCCGCCGCCGACAGGTGGAACGGCGGCGGATGGCCGGCGTTGACGTAGATGAAGAGACCGGAAGCGTCGAGCTCGCCGTAGAACATCGACACGAAGCGGCTGGTCAAGGTCGAAGTGTGGATGATGTCGTTCAGCCGCTCGATCGTGCGCACGATCTTGAAGTCGCGCGCCAGCCCCATGCGCAGGCCCATGTAGATGTCGCGCACCTGCAGCGCCGCCGGCAGCCCGTGGCCGGAGACGTCGGCGATGCCGAGGCCGATGATCGAGTCGCTGATCGGGATGTAGTCGTAGAAGTCGCCGCCCATCGACTCCATCTGCCGCGTGCGGCCGTGGATCTCGAAGTCGTGGTAGACCGGGTCGCGGCGCGGCAGGATCGACGCCTGGATCTTGCGCGCCTCGTTGAAGACGCCCGCCAGCCGCTCCTGGCGGATCTTCTGGTTCAGCGCGTGGCGCAGGATGCTGAGCGAGAAGAGCACGTCGTCGCGGTGCGTCTGGGCGTCGACGTCGAACGCCAGGATGTACTGCTCCTCACCCACCTCGATGGCCGCGAACTGGCGCGCCCCCACCTGCTCCTCGAACGCCCGGTCGACGCCCGGGTCGTCCGGCCGCATGTAGACGACGCCGGACTCGAGCACCTTCTGGATCGGCCCGTAGGCGCGCGACACCTTGAGCCCCGGCGGTGCCTCCTTGGCCTCGCCGAAGGTGGCCAGGAGGTGGTAGGAGCCGCCCTGCCGCCGGTAGAGGCGGCCGCCGACGATCCCCAGCTCGCCGCGGAAGCGGCAGATCACCCCGTCGATGACCGTGCGGATGGTGTCGCCGATGTCGTCGGCGCGCTCGATGTCGACCACCACCTGCTCGACCTTCTTCATCAGCTCCCGGTAGTTGACCGGGCGGGCGGCGGTGTCGACAGGGGTCACGGGAGGTCCTCCGGAGGGGTCGTGCGGGCCGCCGAAACGGCGGCCGGGAAAGGGAAATCTAGCACATCGGCCGGCGCGGGGCCGGCTCAACCGTGGTCGACGAGGGCGCGGACGATGCCGTCCTGCACCTGGCGGCCGCCCCACACGCCGCCGCGGGTGAGCACCGAGAAGGCGTAGAGCCGGCCCGACGAGCCGCGGGCGTAGCCGGAGAGGGTGGAGACGCCGGTCAGGGTGCCGGTCTTGGCGTAGAAGTTGCTCGGGTACGGCGGGTCCTCGAGGCGCTTCTCGAGGCTGGTGCCCTGCTCGCCGCCGGTGGGCATCGAAGCCACGAAGGCGTCGCGGACCGGCTGCTGCGCCATGCCGGCGAGGAAAGCGGTCATCTGGCGCGGCGTCGAGCGGTTCTCGCGCGACAGGCCGGAGCCGTCGTGCAGCGTCAGCCCGTCGCCCTCGACGCCGAGCGTGCGGGCCAGCTCGGTCACCGCCTGGCTCCCCCGCTGCCAGCTCCCGGCGCCGCAGCGGCGCGCCCCGACCAGCTTGAGCAGCGTCTCGGCGAACAGGTTCTGGCTCTCGTGGTTGGTGATCTCGACGACGTCGTAGAGCATCGTGCGGTGCACCGCCACCGGCGCCCAGGCGAGCCCGGGCAATACGTCGACCGGCCGCCGCCGCCCGCGCATCGCCACCCCCTCCTCGGCGAAGGCGGCGGCCAGCGCCTCGCCGAAGTAGGCCACCGGGTCCTCGACCGTGATGTCGAGGCCGACCTTCTTGGCGCGCAGGTAGACGCCGCCGGCGACGGTGAACTCGGCCTCGCCCTTGCGGTTGACCAGCAGCCGATTGCCCTTCCACGACGGCGCGGTGAGCACCGTGCTCGAGAGGTGGAAGGCGGCGAGGTCGGGCCGCAGCGCCACCCGCGCCGGCAGCCCGGCGCGCGACGCCGGCTCGGCGTAGACCTCCACCGTGTTCTCGTTGAATGCCAGCGCGTCGACCGGCGCCTGGTACCAGCGCATGCGCTTCGCCGGGTCCCAGTCGGGGTGCTCGCGCGGCTCCACGAACAGGCCGTGGTCGAGGTAGAGGCTGCCGGCCACCTCGTGCACGCCGAGATCGCGCAACGCCGCCGCCCAGCCGCGGAAGGCGGCGTAGGAGTCGCCCTCGCGCGTCTGGCGCCAGGAGAAGGTGGGATCGCCGCCGCCCACCACCGCCAGGTCGCCCTGCAGCACCCCCGCCTCGTCGACCCGCCCGCGGGCGAGCAGCCGCGTCTCCAGGAAGTGGCCGGGCCCGAAGGCCTCGAGCGCCGCGCCGGTGGTGAAGATCTTGGTGTTCGAAGCGAGCAGCGACGGCGCGTCGGCGCTCCGGCCGAAGACGCTCTCGCCGCCATCGAGGCCGAGCACGTGGATGCCGACGCTGGCCCCCTGGCCGCGGCCGGCGGCGGCGGCGAGGGCGCGCTCGAGGCGGCCGCGGTCGACCGCCAGGGCGCGCGCCGGCGGCGCGAAGAAGCCGGGCGGCGGCGTGTCGCCGCCCACCGGCAGCACGCCGGAGGTCACCGCCGGCTCCGCCGCCTGCAGCTCCTCGTCGTCGAGGATCAGCGCCTGCTCGGCGGTGTCCTGTGCCTCGCCGCCGCCCGGCCGCACGGTGAGCGGCCCGGCGAGCAGCAGCGCCGCCGCCGCCACGCCCAGCACCGCCAGCGGCAGCACCAGCCAGGGCCAGCCGCGCCGCTCGGGCACCGACGCTGAGTAGGTACGCTTCATCGACTCGAGAAGTATAGGGTGTCGGGCGTGCCGGCAGCGGCCGCCCACCCTCTTCAAGGCTTGCCACTTGTGTGCCAGCGCTTGACGAGCTTTCGACTACCATGGTAGTACTAGCGCGGTAGTCGAAGCGGTGCCGCGCCGTAACCCGCGGCGGCGCCCCCACGTAGTCGGCCAGGGAAGGAGATCCGGCACCATGAGCGACACCCACACCCTCGGCGACCTGCAGCTCGCCATCATGCGCGTCCTCTGGCGGCGCGGCGAAGCGGCGGCGGCCGAGGTGCACGAAGCGCTGCTCGACGAGCGCGGCCTGGCACCCACCACCATCGCCACCATGCTCAAGAAGATGGAGGACAAGGGCGTGGTGGCGCACCGCAGCGAGGGCCGCCGCTTCCTCTTCCGCCCCACCGTCAGCGAGGACGTGGTGCGCCGCTCGATGGTCGGCGAGCTCACCGAGCGGCTGTTCCTCGGCGACACCGCCGCGCTGGTCAGCCACCTGCTGGCCGAGCACGAGATCGATGCCGACGAGCTGGCCGAGCTGCGCCGGCGGATCGACCGCCGCGAGACCCAGGACGAGCTGGAAGAGCACGACGAGGAGGAGGCGCGATGAGCACCGCACCATGGATCGCCGAGCTGGCCCGGTGGGCGGCGCCCGCCACCGCATGGATGCTGACCTACGCGCTGCACTCGACGCTGCTGCTCGGCGCCGCGTGGGGGCTGGGACGGGTGCTGGGAGACCGGCGGCTGGCGCTGCAGGAGCGGGTGTGGAAGGTGGCGCTCGCCGGCGGCATCGCCACCGCCACGCTGCAGCTCGGGCTGGGCGTGGAGCCGCTGGCCGGGAGCTGGGAGCTGCCGGCGGTGGAGGCGGCGGTGGAGGCTGCGGAACCGGAAACAGATCAGCAAGGGGGGACGCTGGTGGCCGGGCCGGCGGGTGACGGCGCCGGGACGGCGGTGGCGGTCGAGGCGCTGGAGACCGGCCGCGGTGCGGCGCCGGTGCCGGCGACGGCGCTCTCTCCCGCGGTAGACCGTCCTGCGGCACGCGCGGTGGAGCGTGCCGCTGCCGCCGCGGCGATCGATCCGGACGGCACCTCCCCGGCCGGGACCGCCGGGCCGAGGCAGCCGCGGCTCGCCAGCTTTGGCGATGCGGCGCGGTCCGCGGCGGCCGGTGCGGCGCCGGCCGCGGCGCGGCCCTGGTTCGGCCGCGCCGCCGGGCTGTGGCCGCTGGCGGCCGTCGCCGCGTGGCTGGCGGTGGCCGCGGCGCTGCTCGGCGCCCTCGGCGTGGCGTACGCGCGGCTGTACTGGCGGCTGCGCGGCCGCTGGCCGGTGACCGGCGGCGCACTGCCGGCGCTGTTCGGGCGCCTGGTGGCGCGCGCCGGCCGCCGCGGCGTGCGGCTGAGCGGCTCGGAGCGGCTGCCGGTGCCGATCGCCTGGGGGCTCGCGCGCCCCGAGGTGTCGCTGCCCGAGGAGGCGGTGAGCCGCCTGTCGCCCTACCACCAGGAGTCGATCCTCGCCCACGAGCTGTCGCACCTGCTGCGCCGCGACCCGCTGTGGCTGGCGCTGTGCCGCGGCGTCGAGGCGGCGCTGTTCTTCCAGCCGCTCAACCAGGTGGCGCGGCGGCGCCTGCAGGCGATCGCCGAGCTGCGCTGCGACGACCGGGCGGTCGAGCTGACCGGCCGGCCGCTGGAGCTGGCGCGCTGCCTCACCGAGGTCGCCGCCTGGCGCCTGCTCGACGCCGCCGACCTGCCGGTGCCGGGGATGGCCGCCGCCGGCTCCGGCCTCGGCGCCCGCGTGCGGCGGCTGCTAGACCGCGGCCGCCCCGCCGCCGAGCGCCTGCCCCGCGGCCTCGCCGCCGGCGCCCTGGCGGTGCTGGCGGCGGTCGCCCTCGCCGCCCCAGGTGTCACTGGCCAGGAGCCGCCGCCGGCGCCCGTGGCGCCGGAGGCCCCCGCCGCGGCTTCGGCGCCGGAGGCCCTCCCGGCCCTGCCCGCCGTCGCCCCAACGCCCATGCCGGCGCTGCCTCCGGTCGCCGGCGCCCTCGAAGCGCCCGGTCGGCCGCCGGCTGTTCACTCGGCACCGGCGGCGCTGCCGGCGCTGCCGCGGGTGACTCCGTCGCCGGCGCCGTCCGCCCTCTCGCCGATCCTCCCCGGCCTCGCCCCCACCGGCCCGACGCCACCGCCGGCCCTCGCCGCACCCGCACCGCGGGCGGGTACCGGCC
>CAZLBJ010000283.1:0-3294 GCA_964557755.1 uncultured Thermoanaerobaculia bacterium | reverse complement strand
GCCCCTCCGCCGGTCGATCCGTTGGAGACCGAGCTCACCCGCCAGGCCGGCATCGAGGTGCCGTTGATCTGCGGCGCCATGTACCCGTGCTCGAACCCGGAGCTGGTGGCCGCGGCGTCGAAGGCCGGCGGGCTGGGGATCGTGCAGCCGATCTCGCTGACCTACGTCCACGGCCACGACTTCCGCGACGGGCTGCGGCTGATCCACGAGCTCGCGCTCGGCAAGCCGATCGGCATGAACGCGCTGATCGAAGCGTCGTCGAAGACCTACCGCAGGCGCATGGAGCACTGGGTGGACGTGGCGATCGAGGAGGGGGTGCGCTTCTTCGTCACCTCGCTGGGCAACCCACGCTGGGTGGTCGAGCGGGTGCACGCGGTGGGCGGCTTCGTGTACCACGACGTCACCGAGATGAAGTGGGCCGCCAAGGGGCTCGACGCCGGCGTCGACGGGCTGATCGCGGTCAACCGCCGGGCCGGCGGCCACGCCGGCGGCAAGAGCGCCGACGAGCTGATGGCCGAGCTGGGCGGCCTCGGCGTACCGCTGGTGTGCGCCGGCGGCGTCGGCGCGCCGGAGGACTTCGTGCGCGCCTTGGAGCTCGGCTACGCCGGCGTGCAGATGGGCACCCGCTTCATCGCCACCCCCGAGTGCCGCGCCGCCGAGCCGTACAAGCAGGCGATCGTCGAGGCCGACGAGGAGGACATCGTGCACACCGAGCGCATCACCGGCGTGCCGGTGGCGGTGATCGAGACGCCGTACATCGAGCGCATCGGCCTGCGCGCCGGCCCCCTCGCCCGCTGGATGCTGCGCGGCCGCCGCCGAAAGCACCTGATGCGCACGGTCTACGCGCTGAAGTCCCTGGTCCAGCTCAAGCGCGCCTCGCTCGACGAGACCGGCGCGAAGGACTACTGGCAGGCCGGCAAGTCGGTCGCCGGCATCCACCGCATCGAGCCCGCCGGCGACGTCGTCCACCGCTTCGCCGAAGCCGCACGCGAGGCGCGTAGCGCGGCGGTGCCCTGAACGTCAACAGATCAGCAAAGGGGAGACCAACCTTGCCGACGAGCTTACGCCCCGCCCTCCAGGTTCCCACGGAGGCGCTGGCCGACTACTGTCGCCGCAATCGAATCCGCCGGCTCTCGATCTTCGGTTCGGTGCTGCGCGGCGAAGCGCGACCCGAAAGCGACCTCGACCTCCTCGTGGAGTTCGAGCCGGAGGCCCTGGTGGGCTTTCTCGACATGGCACGGATGGAGCGAGAACTGACGGAGCTCCTCGGCCGGCGTGTCGACCTCAGGACGCCCGCTGAGCTGTCGAAGCACTTCCGCGACGCCGTGGTCTCCGAGGCCCTGGTCCAATATGCCGCAGCCGGATGATCGGACGCGGCTCCTCCATATGCTGGAGGCGGCCGTATGGGCCACGGTGACCCAGAACCTGCCCCCTCTCGTCGATCAGTTGAAGTCGGCCATCTCGGCATCCGACGATACGACTTCGTAGATCGGCTGCACGTTGCCGGCATCGGGCCGGTACCCTAGACTGGCAGCTTCGACGAGCTCTTCTGTACTCCGAGGGACCGAGCCAGAGACGGGGGCGGCAGCGATGACGACGGAATTCCGGCGGGTGGCGGTCGTCAACCGGGGCGAGGCGGCGATGCGCTTCATCCACGGGGCGCGGGAGTACGAGCTCGAGCACCAGCTCGGGCTGATCACCATCGCCCTCTACACCGAGCCGGACCGCCGCGCCCTGTTCGTGCGCGAGGCCGACGAGACCTACGACCTCGGCCCCGCCCTCGCCGTCGACCCCAAGGACGGCCAGCGCAAGAGCCGCTACCTCGACTACGCCGTGCTGGAGAAGGCCCTGCGCGACACCCGCGCCGAGGCGGTGTGGCCCGGCTGGGGACTGGTCGCCGAGCACCCCGCCTTCGTCGAGCTGTGCGACCGCCTCGGCATCGTCTTCATCGGCCCGCCGGCCGAGGTGATGCGCAAGCTCGGCGACAAGATCACCTCGAAGCTCCTCGCCGAGGAAGCGAACGTGCCGGTGTCGCCGTGGAGCGGCGGCCCGGTCGCCGACCTCGACGACGCCCGCCGCCACGCCGAGCGCCTCGGCTTCCCGCTGATGATCAAGGCCACCGCCGGCGGCGGCGGCCGCGGCATCCGCAAGGTCGCCGCCATGGACGAGCTGGAGGGCGCCTTCGAGTCGGCCCGCGCGGAGGCGCTCAAGGGGTTCGGCGACGCTACCGTGTTCCTCGAGAGCCAGGTCTCCGGCGCGCGCCACGTCGAGGTGCAGCTCGTCGCCGACGGCGAGGGCGGCGTGTGGGCGCTCGGGGTGCGCGACTGCACCGTGCAGCGGCGCCACCAGAAGGTGCTCGAGGAAACCCCCTCCCCCGCGCTCACCGCCGAGGAGGACCGCGAGCTGCGCGCCGCCGCCGCGCGCATGGCGCTCGCCGCCGGCTACCGCAACGCCGGCACCGCCGAGTTCCTGTTCGACCCCGACGGCCGCCGCTTCTACTTCCTCGAGGTCAACACCCGCCTCCAGGTCGAGCACCCGGTCACCGAGATGGTCACCGGCGTCGACCTCGTCAAGCTGCAGCTCGACGTCGCCCGCGGCCGCCGTCTCGAGGGCGAGCCGCCGCCGGCCCGCGGCTGGTCGATCGAGGTGCGCCTCAACGCCGAGGACCCCGACCAGGGCTTCGCCCCCAGCCCCGGCCGGGTGGAGATCTTCCGCCCCGCCAAGGGCCCCGGCCTGCGCGTCGACACCGGCATCGAGGAGGGCGACGAGATACCCTCCGAGTTCGACTCGATGGTGGCCAAGGTGATCGCCTACGGCGACAGCCGCGCCGAGGCGCTGGCCCGCCTCCGCCGCGCCCTCGCGCAGACCGCCGTCGTGGTGCGCGGCGGCGCCACCAACAAGGCCTTCCTGCAGGGCCTGCTCGAGCGCCCCGAGGTGGTCTCCGGCGAGGTCGACGTGCAGTGGCTCGACCGCATGAGCGCGGCCGGCGAGCGCCTGCCGGTGCGCCACGCCGACGTGGCGCTGCTGATCGCCGCCGTCGAGGCCTACGAGTCGGAGGTCGACCTCGAGCGCACGCGGTTCTGGGCCACCGCCGCCCGCGGCCGCCCCGAGATCGGGGACGACGCCGGCCGCAAGGTCGAGCTGCGCAACCGCGGCGAGGTCTACGCCTTCGAGGTCTTCCGCGTCGGCGAGCGCAGCTACCGCCTGCTGGTCGACGGCCAGCGCGTCGAGCTCGAGGCCGAGCGCCTCGGCCGCTCCGAGCGCCGCGTCTACGCCCGCGGCCACAGCCACCGC
>CAZLBJ010000282.1:0-4206 GCA_964557755.1 uncultured Thermoanaerobaculia bacterium | reverse complement strand
GGAGACCTACGTCAACGTCGCCCGCCGCAAAGGCCTGGACTGGCAGGTCGGGGAGGACGCATGAGACGTCTCGTGGACGTGGCTGTCGCCGGGGTCGCGACCGTGGTGCTGGCGCCCGTGATCTTGCTGGTGGCGGTCCTGATCAGGCTGCGGCTCGGCAGCCCGGTGCTCTTCCGCCAGCCGCGGCCGGGCCTCGGCGGCCGGCCGTTCGAGCTGCTCAAGCTGCGCACGATGACCGACGCCCGCGACGCCGCCGGCGCCCTGCTGCCGGACGCCGCGCGGCTCACCCGCTTCGGCCGCTTCCTGCGCCGCACCAGCCTCGACGAGCTGCCGGAGCTGGTCAACGTGCTGCGCGGCGAGATGAGCCTGGTCGGGCCGCGGCCGCTGCTGGTGCAGTACCTCGACCGGTACACTCCGCACCAGGCGCGGCGCCACGAGGTGCGGCCGGGCATCACCGGGCTGGCGCAGGTGGGCGGCCGCAACGCGCTGTCGTGGGAGCAGAAGCTCGCCCTCGACGTCGAGTACGTCGAGCGGCAGTCGCTCCGCCTCGACCTGCGCATCCTGGCGCGCACCGTGGGCCTGGTGCTGCGCGGCGTCGGGGTGAGCGCGCACGGGCACAGCACCATGCCGGAGTTCATGGGCAGCCGGACGGGCGACGCGCCCGCAGAGCCGCCCTACGATGGGGAGCCGGATCGCGACGTGGGAGGTGAGGGATGAGCCAGGGCAGAGCGGTGGCGGTGATCGGGGCGGGGGGCCACGGCAAGGTGGTGCTGGCGACGCTGGCGGAGCTCGGTCTGCCGGTGGAGGTGGTGCTCGACGACGACCCGCGGTGCTGGGGGGAGAGCCTGATGGGGGTCGAGGTGCTCGGCCCGGTGGACCGCCTGGCGCAGTTGGACGTGCGCCGGGCGGTGGTGGCGGTGGGCGCCAACCGCACCCGCCAGCGGCTGGTCGACCAGCTCGAGGCGGCGGTCGACGGTCTCCACTGGGTGGTGGTGGTGCACCCCTCGGCGGTGGTCCACCCGACGGCGATCCTCGGCCCCGGCACCATGGTGATGGCCGCCGCCGTGGTGCAGCCCGACGCCCGGCTCGGCGCCCACACCATCGTCAACACCGCCGCCACCGTCGACCACGACTGCCGGGGCGGCGACTTCGTGCACCTCGCGCCCGGCGTGCACCTGGGCGGCGTGGTGCGGCTGGGCGAGGGCGCCTTCCTCGGCATCGGCGCCGTCGCCGTGCCGGGCGCAACCGTCGGAGACTGGGCGGTGGTCGGCGCCGGCGCCACGGTGGTGCGCGAGGTGCCGCCGGGGGTGACTGCGGTGGGCACGCCGGCGCGGCCGCTGGCCGGCCACGGCGGCGGCGGAGAGGAGGCGTGAGCCGCCTCCTGCTGTCGCCGCCGCACATGGGAGGCGGCGAGCTCGACTACCTGCTCGACGCCTACCGCTCGAACTGGATCGCCCCGCTCGGCCCGCACGTCGACGCCTTCGAGCGCGAGCTGGCGGCGCGCGCCGGAGTGGCGCACGCGGCGGCGCTGTCGTCGGGCACCGCGGCGCTGCACCTGGCGCTGCTCGTCGCCGGCGTCGAGCGCGGCGACGAGGTGTGGTGCTCCGACCTCACCTTCGTGGCCAGCGTCAACGCCGCCGTCTACACCGGCGCCGCGCCGGTCTTCATCGACGCCGACGCCGCGACGTGGACGCTCGACCCCTCCCTGCTGGCCCAAGGGCTGGCGGACGCCGCGCGCCGCGGCCGGCTGCCGAAGGCGCTGATCGCCGTCGACCTCTACGGCCAGTGCTGCGACCTGCCGGCGATCGAGGCGGCGTGCGCCGAGCACGGCGTGGTGCTGATCGAGGACGCCGCCGAGGCGCTGGGCGCCACCTGCCATGGCCGGCCGGCGGGCGGCTTCGGCCGCTTCGGCGTCTTCAGCTTCAACGGCAACAAGATCATCACCACCTCCGGCGGCGGCGCCCTGGTGTCCGACGACGGCGAGGCGGTGGCGCGGGTGCGCAAGCTCGCCACCCAGGCGCGCGAGCCGGCGCCGTACTACGAGCACCGCGAGGTGGGCTACAACTACCGGCTGTCGAACCTGCTGGCGGCGGTCGGCCGCGGCCAGCTCGACGTGCTCGACGCGCGGGTGGCGGCGCGGCGGCGCATCTTCGACCGCTACCGCGAGCTGCTCGGCGACCTGCCCGGCCTCGCCTTCATGCCGGAGGCGCCCTACGGCCGCGGCAACCGCTGGCTGACGGTGGTCACCCTAGACCCCGAGGCCTTCGGAGCCGGCCGCGAGGCGGTGCGCCTGGCCCTCGAGGCGGCCGACGTCGAGGCGCGCCCGGTATGGAAGCCGATGCACCTGCAGCCGGTGTTCGCCGGCTGCCGCTGCCTGGGCGGCGCCGTCTCGGCCGGCCTCTTCGACCGCGGCCTGTGCCTGCCCAGCGGCACGGCGATGACCGGCGCCGACCTCGAGCGGGTGGCGGCGGTGGTGCGCGATTGCGCCGGCGGCAGCGGTGGCTGAGCTCGCGCTCGCCGGCCGGCCCGTCCTGGTCACCGGCGGCGGCGGCTTCATCGGCTCGCACCTGGCGACGGCACTGGCCGAGCGCGGCGCGCGGGTGCGGGTGCTCGACAACCTCGCCACCGGCAGGCGCGAGAACCTCGCCCACCTCGGCGGCCGCGTCGAGCTGGTGGAGGGCGACGTCCGCGACGTCGAGGCCTGCCGCCGGGCGTGTGAGGGCGTCGAGCTCGTCTTCCACCAGGCCGCGCTGGGCTCGGTGCCGCGCTCGATGGCCGACCCGGCGACGACGCTGGCGGTCAACGTCGGCGGCACGGCGAACGTCTTCGCCGCGGCGCGCGACGCGGAGGTGCGGCGGGTGGTCTACGCCTCGTCGTCGAGCGTCTACGGCGACAGCGCGGCGCTGCCCAAGCGCGAGGGCGAGGAGGGCGAGCCGCTCTCCCCCTACGCCGCGTCGAAGGTGATGGACGAGGCGCTGGCGCGCGTCTTCGCCCGCTGCTTCCCACTCGAGCCGGTGGGGCTGCGCTACTTCAACGTCTACGGCCCGCGCCAGGACCCCGCCGGCCCCTACGCGGCGGTGGTCCCGCGCTTCTTCGCCGCCGCCCTCGCCGGCGAGCCGATGGTGGTCCACGGCGACGGCGCGCAGAGCCGCGACTTCACCTACGTCGCCGACGCCGTCGAGGCCAACCTCCGCGCCGCCGCCGCCCCCCCCGCCTGCGCCGGCCACGCCTACAACGTCGCCGCCGGCCACCGCACCACCGTCCAAGAGCTCGCCCAGACCATCGCCGAGCTCACCGGCACCCAGGTGCCGTTCCACCACACCTCCCCCCGGCCCGGCGACGTCCCCCACTCCCTCGCCGACCTGAGCCGCATTCGAGAAGACCTCGGCTACCAACCCACCCACACCCTCCGCCAGGGCCTCGAAGCCACCCTCCCCTACTACCGCAGCCTGACCCCAAACAGATCAGCAAAGGGGGGATAGGCTCGGGGCGGCTGGACGGTGAGGGGCGGGGCGGGAGCCTCGGTGCCGGGGTGCCCGGCAGCGGCGACTGGCAAGCCCGCTTCCTCCTCGCCGATCGATCCCCAGCCGCTGCCGAGCAGCCGCGCCCCCGCCCCGACGGGCACGGAAGCGCGGCGGCCCCGGCACCGCGGCACCCGCCCCACCCCGTCTCCGAGACACCGCTCCCTAAGCCCGCCCCTCAGCCAGGATCCCCGGCGACAGTCGCTTCACCGCGTCGATGAACGCCTGCGCCTTGGCCGGGTCGGTCTCCTTGAAGATGCCGTGCCCCAGGTTCGCCACGTGGCCGCCGCCGAGCCCCTCGCGGATCATCCGCTCGGTGCGCCGCTCGATCTCCTCGACCGGCCCGAGCAGCGCCGCCGGGTCCAGGTTCCCCTGCAGCGCCTTCGAGGCGCCCACCACCGCGCGCACCTCCGACAGCGGCTGCCGCCAGTCCACGCTCAGCACGTCCACCGGCAGCTCCGCCGTCGCCGCCAGCAGGTGCCCGCCGCCGTTCACGTAGTAGATCAGCGGCACCTCCGGCGCCTGCTCGCGCACCCCCTCGAGAGTGCGCATCAGCGGCGGCATGGCGACCTCGCGCCAGCGCTCGGCGTCCAGCAGCCCGCCCCAGGTGTCGAAGAGCTGCAGACCCTGGGCGCCTGCCTCCACCTGCCGCGCCAGGTACTCGATGGTGACGTCCGCGATGCGC
>CAZLBJ010000281.1:0-10987 GCA_964557755.1 uncultured Thermoanaerobaculia bacterium | reverse complement strand
GCGGGCGACGGTGATCTTCTGGTCTTCCGTCAGTTCGTCCATGCCCAGGATCGCGATGATGTCCTGCAGCGACTTGTACCGCTGCAGGATTTCCTGCACGCGGCGCGCCACGGCGTAGTGCTCCTCGCCGATGATACGCGGATCCATCATGCGCGAGGTGGAGTCGAGCGGATCCACCGCGGGGTAGATGCCCTGCTCCGCGATGGCGCGGTTCAGGGTGGTGGTGGCGTCCAGGTGCGCGAACGACGTGGCCGGCGCCGGGTCGGTCAAGTCGTCGGCGGGAACGTAGATGGCCTGCACCGAGGTGATCGAGCCCTTCGTCGTCGACGTGATCCGCTCCTGCAGCTCGCCCAGGTCGGTGCCGAGGGTCGGCTGGTAGCCCACCGCGGACGGCATGCGGCCGAGCAACGCGGACACCTCGGAGTTGGCCTGGGTGAAGCGGAAGATGTTGTCGATGAAGAGCAGCGTGTCGGCGCCGGTCTGGTCGCGGAAGTGCTCGGCCATGGTCAGCGCCGACAATGCCACGCGCAGGCGGGCGCCGGGCGGCTCGTTCATCTGGCCGAACACCATCACCGTCTGGTCGATGACGCTCTTGCCGGTGTCGCCGATCTTCGCTTCCTGCATCTCCAGCCACAGGTCGTTGCCCTCGCGGGTGCGCTCGCCGACGCCGGCGAAGCACGAGTAGCCGGAGTGGAAGCGCGCCAGGCGGGCGATCAGCTCCTGGATGATCACCGTCTTGCCGACGCCGGCGCCGCCGAAGAGACCCGCCTTGCCGCCGCGCACCAGCGGGCAGAGCAGGTCGATCACCTTGATGCCGGTCTCGAAGATCTCGGTCTTCGGGGTCAGCTCGTCGAGGCCCGGCGCCTCGCGGTGGATCGGCCGCCGCGTCTCGGTCTCCACCGGGCCGCGGTCGTCGATCGGCTCGCCGACCAGGTTGAAGACGCGGCCGAGGGTCTGCTCGCCCACCGGCACCGACACGGCGCTGCCGGTGTCCTCGATGCGGGCGCCGCGCGGCAGGCCGTCGGTCGAGCCGAGGGCGATGGCGCGCACGCGGCCGCCGCCGAGGTGCTGCGCCACCTCGCACCACAGGACGTCGGTGGTCTCCTCGCCCTGCACCGTGCGCGCGATGGGCACCCGCAGCGCGTTGTAGAGCGCCGGCATGCTGTCCTCGGGGAACTTCGCGTCGAGGGTCGAGCCGATCACCTGGGTCACGGTCCCGTAGTTCGCTTCAGCCATGGTCTTCAGTCCTGTTCGGTCAGAGGTCTATCCGAGGTTCTATGCCAGGGCGTTGGCGCCGCCCACGATGTCGAGCAGCTCGAGGGTGATGGCGGTCTGCCGCGCCCGGTTGTACTGGCGGGTGAGGTCCTGGATCATGTCCTCGGCCGCCTCGGTGGCCGCCTTCATGGCGGTCATGCGGAAGATCTGCTCGGAGACGGCGGCGTCGAGGAACGCCTGGTAGAGGCGCATGCGCACGGTGGCCGGCAGCAGCTGGTCGAGCACCACCGGCGCCGACGGCCGGATCTCGTACTGCGACGGCGGCGCCGCCTCGCCGGCCCCGGCCAGCCCCTCCTGGGCGATCGGCAGCAGGCGCGCCACCTCCGGCTTCTGCTGGCCGGCCGAGAAGAAGCGCATGTAGGCGACGTACACCGACTCCACGTCGCCGGCGACGAAGCGCCCCATCACCTCGCGGGCGAGCGGCTCGACCTGGTCGAAGGTCGGCTTGTCGTCGAAGTGGGTCAGCTTCTCGTGCATCTCGCGGCCGCGGAAGCGGAAGGCGGAGATGCCCTTCTTGCCCACCATGGAGGTGTCGGTCGTGATGCCGCGCGCCGCCAGTGTGTCGACGTGCTCGGCGGCGGCGCGCATCAGGTGCGCGTTGTAGCCGCCCGCCAGGCCGCGGTTGCTCGACAGCACCACCAGCGCCGAGCGCTCCGCCTGCGGCGACTCCAGCAGCGGGTGGCGGTACTCGCCGGCGGCGCCGGCGAGGTCGGCCACCAGCTCGGCCAGCTTGTCGACGTACGGGCGGCTCGCCAGCGCGCGGTTCATCGCCGCCTGGAAGCGGGCGGTGGCGATGAGCTGCATGGTGCGCGTGATCTTCTTGATGTTGCGCACCGACTTGCGGCGCTTGACGATGGCTCGGCGGTTGGCCACGGGCTAGCGCTCCTCCCCCGCCGCCGCCAACGCCTTCTGCTCGACGTCGCGCTCGCGCACGAACACCGCCTTGTGGTCGGCGATCACCTTGCGCACCTTCGCCTCCAGCTCGTCGTCGAACCTGCGCTTGGCGCGCAGCTCGTCGACCACCTCCGGGAACTCGTCGTGGAAGTGGCGCAGCAGGTCCTTCTCGAAGGCCAGCACCTGGCGCACCGGCAGGGTGTCGAGGTAGCCGCGGGTGCCGGCGAAGATCGACAGCACCTGGTCGACGATTTCGAACGGCCGGTACTGCGGCTGTTTGAGCAGCTCCGTCATGCGCCGGCCGCGGTCGAGCTGGCGCTGCGAGGTGGGGTCGAGCTCGGTGCCGAGCTGGGCGAAGGCCTCGAGGTCGCGGAAGGAGGCGAGGTCGAGGCGCAGCGAGCCGGCGATCGACTTCATCGCCTTGATCTGCGCATTGCCGCCGACGCGCGACACCGAGATGCCGACGTTGACCGCCGGCCGCACGCCGGCGAAGAAGAGGTCCGGCTCGAGGTAGATCTGGCCGTCGGTGATCGAGATGACGTTGGTCGGGATGTAGGCCGACACCTCGCCCTCCAGCGTCTCGATGATCGGCAGCGCGGTCATCGAACCGCCGCTGTCGGGGAAGCGGTGGACGCGATGGGAGCCGCCGTCCTCCGTCGAGGCGAGCCACGCCTCGGCCCGCTCGCGGCCCTGCTCGCGGTGGTAGAGCCCGGCGGCGCCGTCCGGCCGGTGCTCGGCCGGCGCCTCGCGGCCCTGCGGGTGGACCACCGCCAGCGAGCGATCGGTGGCGTCCTCCGGCGTGTCCTTCGGCACCACCGCGAACTCGTCGCGCAGCTTGCAGGAGCGCTCGAGCAGGCGCGAGTGGAGGTAGAAGACGTCGCCGGGGTAGGCCTCGCGGCCGGGCGGCCGGCGCAGCAGCAGCGAGAGCTGGCGGTAGGCCTGCGCCTGCTTCGACAGGTCGTCGTAGACGCACAGCGTCGCCATGCCTTGGCTGTACATGAAGTACTCGGCCATGGCGGCGCCGGCGTAGGGCGCGATGTACTGCAGCGGCGCCGGCTCGGAGGCCGAAGCGACGACGACGATCGTGTAGTCCATCGCCCCCGCCTCGCGCAGGCGGTCGACGACGCTGGCCACCGTCGAGTCCTTCTGGCCGACGGCGACGTAGACGCAGACGACGCCCTTGCCCTTCTGGTTGATGATGGTGTCGATGGCGATCGCCGTCTTGCCGGTCTTGCGGTCGCCGATGATCAGCTCGCGCTGGCCGCGGCCGATCGGGATCATCGAGTCGATCGCCTTGATGCCGGTCTGCAGCGGCTCGTTCACCGGCTGCCGCTCGGCGATGCCGGGGGCCTTCCACTCGAGCGGCCGGGTGTGCGGCGACTCGATGACGCCCATGCCGTCGAGCGGCCGGCCCAGCGGGTCGACGACGCGGCCGACCATCGCCTCGCCCACCGGCACGCTGAGCAGCTCGCCGGTGCGGCGCACCTCGTCGCCCTCCTTGATCCCCAGGAACTGGCCGAGGATGACGACGCCGACCGAGCTCTCCTCGAGGTTGAACACCTGCCCCTGGGCGCCGTTGGCGAACGTGACGCGCTCGGAGGCCAGCGCGTTCTCCAGCCCGTAGACGCGGGCGATGCCGTCGCCCACCTCGAGCACGGAGCCGACCTCGGCCAGCTCGGCCTCGCTGCGGTATTTCTCGATCTCCTCGGCGATGACGGAGGAGATTTCGTCCACTCTGAACTTCATCCGTTGGTCCCTTCGACGTACGTACCGCTGTGGATCTCGCGGGAAGCGCGCGCCAGCAGCGCTTCGCTCAGGTTGTGGAGGCGGGTAGCGACGCTGCCGTCGGTCTTCTGGTCGCCGATCTGCACCACCAGGCCGCCGACGATCGACGGGTCGACCGTCTCCTCGAAGGAGGCTTCGAAGCCGGTGGTGCGGCGCACCGCCTCGGCGAGGCTGCCGCGCTGGCCGTCGGTCAGCGGCCGGGCGCTGGTCACCCTGACCCCGACCCGCCGGCTCGCCGTGTCGTGGGCGGCGCGGTAGGCGCCCACCACCGCCGGCAGCAGCGCGCTGCGCCCCTTGGCGTTGAGCACCTGCAGGGCGTCGACGGTGACGTCGAGGAGGCGGCCGCGGAGCATCGCCTCCTGGCTGCGCCGCCGCTCCTCGGCGTCGATGGCGGGGTTGGAGAGGAAGTCGCGGAAGCCGGCGTCGGCGTCGTAGAGCGCCGCCAGCGCGTCGAGCTCCTCGCGCACCTCGCCGGCGGAGCCCTGCTTGCCGGCGAGCGAGAGCAGCGCCTCCGCGTAGACGCGGGACACCGCCCTTTCCTTGTCGTCGAACGTCGCCATCTCGCCTCCCCGGCTGCTCAGTGGGCCCGCTCGGCGCCGGTGGAGCGCTGCCGGTCCGACCCCAGCGCCTCGATGGCCTCGGCCACCAGCCGGTCGTGGTCGGCGGCGGTCAGCTCGCGGTCGAGGATCTTGGCGGCGGCGGAGGTGGAGAGCTGCGCTGCGTGCTCGTAGAGCCGCTTGACCGCGGTGTCGGCCGCGACGTCGATCTCGCGCCGCGCGCGCTCGACGGTCAGCCGCGCCTCCTCCTTGGCCCGCGCCTCCTCGCGCTCGCGCAGGGCGGCGGCGTCGCGCCTCGCCTCGTCGAGCATGGCGTCCACCTCGCCGCGCGCGGTGGCCAGCTTCTCCTCGTACTTGTGGAGCTGCTCGCGCGCCTGCTCGCGCTCGGCGACCGCCTGGTTCAGCGAGTCCTCGATGAAGCGCTCGCGGTCCTGGAGCGCCGCCAAGAGCGGCCCCCAGGCCCACTTCTTGAGCACCAGGTAAACCACCACCAGGGTCAGCAGGGTCCAGAAGAAGTTGCCGAAGTCGCCGTCGACCAGCGGGTTCCAGCCGCCCCCACCCTCCGCGCCGTGCTCGGCGGCGGAGGCGGCGAGGGGCGCCAGGAGGGCGGTGGCGGCGGCCGTCAGCTGCTTGATCTCACGCATGGATCGGCTCCGGATCGATCTGCGGGGCGGGGCGGTCCCGACGCGCCGGACGTCGCCGGCGGCGGGACCGCGTCCCCGGGCGCTTCAGATGACGGCCAGCATGCCGACGACGATGGCGAACAGCGCGGCGCCCTCGATCATCGCCGCGGTGATGATCATGGCGGTGGAGATGGCGCCGCCGGCCTCCGGCTGGCGGGCGATCGACTCGGTGGCCGCCGCGCCGACCTTGCCGACGCCCAGGCCGCCGCCGATGACGGCGAGGCCGGCGCCGATGGCGCCGCCGAACTTGCGCAGGTAGTCGACGGAACCGACCGCCGCCTCCTGGCCGAACGCCAGCACGGGCAGGCAGGCGAGCACCCCGAAGGCGAGGAACATCAGCGTGGTCTTGGTGGTCTTGCTCATGGCGAAAAGGTCCTTTCTGGTTTCAGCTCGCAGCGGGCCCCGAAGGGCATCCTGTCGTTTTCCGGTCTGGTCGCGGCCGCCGGGGCGCCCGCGCACGGTTCTGCCTGAAAGCTCTGCCTGAAACGGCGCCTCCCTCAGTGCGCTGCTCCGTGCTCGCCGTGCCCGTCGTGCTCGAAGAGCACCGCCTAGCCGAGGAACAGGGTGGTGAGGAAGGTGAAGATGAAGGCCTGCAGCACGGCCACGAAGATCTCGAGCAGGGTGATCGCCGCGCTCGCCGGCACGATGATCGCCGCCAGGCCGGCGCCGGCGAGGAGCGACGCCGTGCCGGCGCTGATGATCAGCCCCGCCAGCACCGCCAGCAGGATGTGGCCGGCCACCATGTTGGCGAACAGACGGATGGCCAGCGCCATGATCTTGAAGAAGGTGCCGGCGATCTCGATCGGGATCATGATGATGCTGAGCAGGATGCGGCCGATCCAGTGCATGTCCCGCGGCACCGGGTTGAAGTGCGCCACGTAGTGCGTCCTGCCCAGGCGGAGGCCGTTGACCACCAGCATCACCAGGGTGACGAAGGCGAGGGTGCCGGTGGTCCAGACGTTGGCCGTGGCGGTGCCGCCGACGTGGGTGCCGAACAGCGTCGAGAACGAGCCGAGCGGCAGCAGGCCGAGCAGGTTGATGGTCAGGATGAAGAAGAACACCGTCCAGATGAAGGGGATGAAGCGGTCGGTGTAGCGGCCCAGCAGCGGCCGCGCCATCAGCTCGCGCAGGCCCCAGCAGATCGTCTCCAGCACCGTCGCCGGCCCTTTCGGCACGCGCTGGCCGACCTCGTCGGCGCCCTTGCGCTTCTTGATGCCGAAGGGCACGAAGAGGATCAGCAGCGCCGACGCCACCAGGGTCATGACGATGATGTCGGAGAGGACGGTGATCTCGCCGTGCGGCGTCAGGAAGCCGAGGTCCGCGGGGATGGTCCACAGCTTGTGCTGGCGGACGTGGTCCGTCGGCGACGCGGCCACGCCACCGAGGGCGGCGGCCAGCCAGGTTCCCAGCTCGCTCCAGCCGATGCTCATGCTCTCTCCGTCACGTCGTCCGTCTCGTCCGTCTTCGTCTTCGTCGTCTTCGCCAGACCCAGCACGTACGCGGTGTCGACCGCCAGCAGCCCGAGGTAGCCGAGCGCCGTCCACACCAGCAGCGGCGTGGTGGCCACCAGGCCGGACAGCGCCGCCGCCAGGGCGAGCCCGACGACGACGGCGAGCCGCACGCCCATCGAGCCCAGCGCCACCACCACCGGCAGCCGCGGCGCCGCGCCGGCGGCTGCGTTGGCGGTCTCGGCCAGCAGCACCGGCATGCCGCCGAAGGCCGAAGCCAGCCAGCACAGCGCCAGCGCCGCCCCCATGGCGGCGAGGCCGCCACCGTCGGCGAGGTTGCGCGTCGGCAGCCAGCCGGCGGCGCCCAGCAGGGCGGCCGCCGCCGCGGCGAGGGCCAAGAAGCGCAGGTACCGCCGCGTCGGCCGTGTCAAGGTCCTTCGTCGCGCCGCGGGTTCGACTCCGTACCCCCGGGCGGCTCCGGGTGCGTGGCGCTCATCGCCACGCGCACCAGGTTGAACATGCCGCCCGCCATGCCGAACAGGGCGCCGATCAGCACCCCCCAGGGAGCGGTGCCGAAGCGGCCGTCGATCCACCACCCGAGCAGGGTGCAGAGCGCCACCGCTCCGGCCAGCTCGAGGCCGAGTCCGGAGTAGCGCAGCCAGGGGGGCCTCGAATCGCCGGGCATCGTGCTCCGTCGCCGCGCGGGTGGGCCGCACTTCGCCAGGCTCAGGACTCGTCGCGGCACCGGACCGGTGGTCGGCACCTGCGGGCGTCACGGATTGGGACCCGGTGTGCGAGGAGCTGCCGGCGTGCCCCGTACGGCGGGGTGGCTGCTCCGTGAGGCGGACCTCTCCGCAAGCGCGGCGGCTCCCGCGGCGGAGGAGAAGGTACCACGGCGCTGCCGCCGGGTCAACCGCCGCAGTGCGGCGAAGGGCGGGCTCTGTTGCGCCCTTTCCGCCGGCTCCGCTATCATGCCGGCCAGCCAATCCGATCCGGTCCGCGGGGGCCGCCGCGCCGCCGCCACGGGCCTTCTACGGACCGCGCCGGGGGCCTTCGGGCAGCGCGGTTGCGCCATCGACCAGGGGATCTCGAGACACCGTGTCCAGCGACCACCGAGGCCAGTGGAAGTCCAAGCTCGGATTCGTGCTCGCGGCGTCGGGCTCGGCGATCGGCCTCGGCAACGTCGTCTTCTTCGGCTCGAACGCCTATACCTACGGCTTCGGCGCCTTCTACCTCCCCTACCTGATCGCGCTCTTCCTGGTCGGCGTGCCGGTGCTGGTCAGCGAGCTCGGGCTGGGCAGCCTCACCCAGCGCGCCTTCCCGCCGTCGCTGGGGCGGGTGGGCGGGCGCTGGGGCGAGCTGGCCGGCTGGTGGGCGTTGCTCAACGCCAGCTTCATCACCATGTACTACATCACCATCCTGGCGTGGGTGCTGGGCATGTTCCTCGGCGCCTTCGGGCCGCTGTGGCGGCCCGAGACCGCCACGCCCGGGTTCGACATGGCGACGCTGGCCAACCCGCACGGCTTCTTCTTTCGCATGATCTCGTCGCCGTGGATCCTGGTGCTGGTGTTCGTCGTCTGGCTGCTCAACCTGGTGATCGTGCGCCGCGGGGTGACCACCATCGAGCCGGTGGTCAAGGTCTTCGTGCCGCTGATGTGGCTGTTCATGATCGCGCTCATCGTGCGCGGCGTCACCCTGCCGCACGGCGAGGAGGGCGTCTTCCTCCTCTTCACGCCGGACTTCGACGTGATGCAGGACCCGGCGGTGTGGCGCGGCGCGGTGAGCCAGATCTTCTTCAGCCTGACGCTCGGCTTCGGCGTCATGACGGCGTACGCCTCCTACCTGCCGCGCGACGCCGACCAGATCAACAACGGCCTGGTGACCGCGTGCCTGAACTGCGGCTTCGAGTACATCGCCGGGCTCGCCATCTTCTCGCTGCTCTTCGCATTCGCCATCGTGCCCTCGGCCGGCACCCTGTCGATGATCTTCTTCGTCGTGCCGCACGGCATCGCCGAGATGCCGGGCGGCGTGGTGGCCTTCGGCGTCCTCTTCTTCCTGCTGCTGCTGATGGCGGGCCTGACCTCGTCGATCTCGCTGGTCGAGGGCCTCAACTCGGCGCTGATCGACAAGTTCGGCTGGCCGCGCAAGAAGACGCTCCTGGTCTCGGGGCTGATCGGCCTCGCCGGCAGCTCGATGTTCGCGATGCCCATCATCATGGACCCCGACCTGACGTGGAACGGCACCGTCGGCCTGACCCTGATCGATCTCGTCGACCACTGGGCGTTCAGCTACGGCCTGCTGATCGTCGGCCTCGTCGAGTGCCTGCTGATCGGCTGGATGCTGCCGATCGAGAAGCTCCGTCAGCAGCTCAACCGCCACAGCCGGTTCCACCTGCCGCGCGCCTTCAATTGGCTGATCAAGGTGGTCATCCCGCTGGCGCTGCTCGTCGTCCTGGCCTCCTCGAGCTGGCAGGAGGTGACCTCCGGCATCTACGGCTTCCACGAACGGCGGCCGGCGGAGGAGCGGATGCTGCCGTTCCTCGCCCTCGGATTCTGGTTCGTCGCCACCAGCGCCTTCGCCGTCTGGCTGACCCTCAAGCCGGCCTGTGCCGAGAGCCGCGCCGCCGACGCGGCGGCGAAGGAGGGGCCGCATGGGATCTAGGGCGAGGGCGTGCACGGTCCTGGTGGCGGCGCTCTTGCTGTCGCTGCCCGCCGTGACCGCGGCGGCACAGGACGAGGCGGCCGAGCTCCCGGCACCGGGCCTGGCGATCACCACCGACGACGAGCGGCCGCTGCGCGGCCAGGTGGTGCGCCTGACGGTCACCGAGGACGGCCGCCCGGCGGCGGGCGCCCGCGTCACCGCCCACTACCGTCCCAACAGCCAGACCGCGAAGAAGGCGGAGCTGGCGCCGGTCGACTCCTCCGGCACCGTGCTGTGGACGCCGGAGCTCCCCGGCCCGGTGACCCTGGAGGTGCGCCCCGCCGGCACCGACGCCGAGGCGCCGGCCGCCGCCGCGTTCACCGTGGCGGTGCGCTACGGCCGCCTCCTCCCCTCCGGCCTGTTCATCATGGTCCTCGCCGGCATCCTGCTGTTCGGCGGCGCCGCGTGGGCGATGTACCTCCTCCTCCACGGCCCCGAGCCCGTGCCCGACACCGAGCCCCCGAGCACCTAGGGCTCGCCTCCCTTCAGCCTCCGAGCGCCAGCAGGTTGGCGAACAACCGGTAGGCGCCGGGGACGCCGGCGGGGAGCTGGCGGAAGAAGGCGAGGCCGGTGTAGACCCAGATGCCCTCGCCGAGGGGCGCGACCAGCACCGCGCCGCGCTGCGGCTCCCCCTGGTCCGGGTCCTTCATCTCGAGCAGCGGCGTGTAGGCGGCGTCCCAGGTGGCCGGCATGTAGAGGCCGCGCTCCTGCACCCAGCCCTGCCAGTCGGCGGCGCCGATCTCGTTCGGACGGTGGAACAGTGGGTGGGCGGGGTCGAGCAGCGCCACCGGAGCCGTCTCGTCGGTCACCCGGCCGTGCGGGCGGGCGATCTCCAGCGGGTATGGCGCGAAGCCGCCGTCGACGAACGGGTACTGCTGGTACTGGACGACCAGCAGGCCGCCGCGGCGCACGTAGTCGAGCAGGCGCGGGTTGGCCCGCGCCAGGGCGGGGTCGACCTCGTAGGCGCGGGAGCCGACGACGACGGCGTCGTAGACCGCGAGGTCGGCGTGCTCGAGCGCCTGCGGCGTCAGCACCTCCAGCGGCACGCCGATCTCGGCCAGGTACTCCGGCACCCGGTCCGAGGCGCCGCGCACGTAGCCCACGCGGTCGAGCGGCGGCAGCGCCACGTCCGCCGCCGACACCGCCACCCGCGCCGGCTCCGGGTAGGGCGTGGCACGGATGTGCGGGTAGTCGACCAGCGGCAGGGCGAGGGCGTGGCTGGCGCCGTCGTCGGTGACGGCCGCGACCTCGATCGCCGAGCGGCCCGGCTGGAGGTCGGCGGTGGGGACGATCGCCAGGAGGAGCTCGGCGGTGTCGCCGGGTTGACCGAACGGATTCAGCGAAAAGGAGAGCGGCCCGGCGGACGGTGCTGCGCCCGGCTCCGGTGCTCCCGCGGCCAGCAGCGTCCACCCTGCAGGCAGCGTCACCGCCAGCCGGCCGGACAGCGCACGCTCGGCGTGCGACGTCAGCGCGACGCGGAGGTGCCGCTCGGCAGGAGCCACCGCCGGGCCCCGCTCTGCCGCCCCTGCTCCCCCATCGCTCCCGGGCAGCGGCTGCACCAGCAGGTCCGGCGCCACCGCCACCTCGACCGCCGGCACCACGCGCAGCGGGCGGCGGACCTCGCCGGTGGCCTGGTCGCGGTAGC
>CAZLBJ010000280.1:0-5174 GCA_964557755.1 uncultured Thermoanaerobaculia bacterium | reverse complement strand
GGTGTCGGGGGGTGACGGCTCCTGGCTCATGGCGCGCCGGAACTGCAAGCGGAGGGCCAGCCCCAAGGACCGCGCGGGGCTAATCTGCAATCCGATTGCAGATTAGCCCCGGCTCCGGCGCGAGGAAGCGGCGGCGAGCGCCGTGCACTGCACGGATAAACTCCCGGAATGCACTGCCGCAGCCGCACTCGCCGACCTTCGTGCCCCGATACTGCAGCCTTCCTCCCCTTGCTGATCTTTTGGCTGCTGCTCGTGATCACGGCATGCGGGGAAGGCGACGCGGGCACGGCGAAACCGGAGCCCGCGGCTGCCGAGCCCCCGCGAGCCGAGGCGACCGCGGAGAGCGAGCCTCCAGCCACGGAAACTGCCCCAGCCGACGTGCCGACCGTCGTCTTCCTCGGCGACAGCCTGACGGCCGGCTACGGGCTGCCCGAGGCGCAGGCGTTCCCGGCGCGGCTGGCGGAGCGGTTCGCGGAAGAGGGGCTGCCGTTCCGGGCGGTCAACGCCGGCGTCAGCGGCGACACCAGCGCCGGCGGCTTGGCGCGGCTCGACTGGGTGCTGTCGACCGACCCGGACGTGGTGGTCGTCGAGCTGGGCCCGAACGACGGCCTGCGCGGCCTCGACCTCGAGATGACGGAGTCCAACCTCCGCGCGATCGTCACCCGCGCCCGCGATGCCGGCGCCCGCGTCCTCCTCGTCGGCATGCGCATCCCGCCCAACTACGGCCCGGACTACGCGGGCCGCTTCGAGGCCCTCTACCCCCGCCTCGCCGAGGAGCTCGACGTCCCGCTGGTGCCGTTCCTCCTCGAAGGCGTCGGCGGCGTCCCCGACCTCAACCTCGGCGACGGCATCCACCCCACCGCCGAAGGCCAGCGCAGGGTGGCCGACAACGTGGCGCCGCACCTGCGGCCGCTCGTCGAGGCCGAGTGGCGGGAGCGCGGCCGTGTGCCCCCCGCCTAGGGGGCGTCCGGATCGTCGACTACCATCGTGGCTGAAGGGTAAGAGAATGCTTCCAGAGAACCGAGTTCCGACTCATCCCGGCGAGATTCTGCGGGATCGATTCCTGAGGCCGTTGGGGCTGACTCAGGTCGCCCTGGCGAAGCATCTCGGGGTACCGGTTCAGCGGATCAACGAGGTCGTTCGTGGGAAGCGGAGGGTCACCTCGGAGACCGCGTGGCTACTCGCCCAGGCGTTCGACACGACTCCGGAGTTTTGGATTAACCTGCAGACGAACCACGATCTCGTCGTGGAGCGACCCCAGCGCTCGGTTCCTCCGTTGCGGAAGGCCGGGTAGCGTTCTCCCGAGCCTCAATCCGCCGTCTTCGCCGCCTCCCACAGGGCGTCCATCTCGGCGAGCTCCGCCTCCTCCAGGCGCCGGCCCTGGGCCGCGAGGCCGGCCTCGACGGCGGCGAAGCGGCGGCGGAACTTGGTGTTGGTGGCGGCGAGGGCGGCCTCGGGGTCGAGGCCGAGCTTGCGGCCGAGGTTGGCGACGGTGAAGAGGAGGTCGCCGAGCTCCCCGGCCGCCGCCGCGCGGTCGCCGGCCGCCAGCTCGGCGCGCAGCTCCGCCACCTCCTCGTCGATCTTGGCGAGCACCGCCTCGGGGTCCTGCCAGTCGAAGCCCACGCCGGACGCCTTCTGGGTCAGGCGGTAGGCGGCCAGCAGCGCCGGCAGCGACTCGGGCACGCCGGCGAGGAGCGAGGCGCTCTCGCCGCGCGCCAGCTTGCGCCGCTCCCAGGCGCGCTCGACGGCGGCGGCGTCGGCCAGCTCCTCGCCCTCGCTCTCGCCGTCCGCCGGCCCGAAGACGTGCGGGTGGCGGCCGACCATCTTGGTGTGCACGCGGTCGACCACCGCCGCGGCGTCGAGGCGACCCGCCTCCTCGCCGAGACGCAGCACGAAGGCGGCCTGGAAGAGCAGGTCGCCCAGCTCGCCGGCCAGCGCGTCCCAGGCCGCGTCGGCCTCGCCGCCCTCGCTACCCGCCGCGCCGTCCGCCGCCACCACGCGGTCGAGGGCCGCCGCCGCCTCGTGCGCCTCCTCCAGCAGGTAGGCGCGCAGGTCGGCCAGCTCCTGCTCGCGGTCCCAGGGGCAGCCGCCCTCGCCGCGCAGGCGCGCCACCAGGTCCACCAGCTTGCCGACGTCGGCCATGCGTGAGTACGATAGCGCACTGCCGAGCACCGGGAGACCTGCATTCGGAAGGGGAGTCCGTGAGCGAAGATCGGGACGAGAGGCGCGCCGAGGAGCGGGAGATCCGGGTCACCGACAAGCGGATGTTCACCGCCGAGGGCGAGCTGCGCGAGGAGTACCGCCACATCGCCGAGACGAAGCCGGAGGCGCCCGCCGAGGCGCCGCGGCAGGCCGGCGAGCGCCCGGCGCCGTCTCAGGGCGGGCCTGAGGGCGGCCCCCAGGCCGGCCGCCCGGCGCCGCCCCAGGACCGCCCGCAGCAGCCCCAGGCGCCGCCCCGCCAGCCCGCCGCCGGCGCACCGTTCGAGATCCCCGACATGGGCGCCGGCCCGGCGCCGCAGTTCCTCGACCTCTTGGGCCTCATCGCCGAGCCGATCGCCCTCTACCTCGGCGACGCCACGCTCCCCGACGGCCGCTCGGTGGAGAACCTCGAGGCGGCTCGCCTGCACATCGATCTGCTGGACGTGCTGCGCGCCAAGACCGCCGGCAACCTCTCGGCGCAGGAGTCGGCGGTGCTGGAGGACGTCCTCTACCGCTTCCGCATGCGGTACGTGCAGAAGCGGGGGTGACGGGTGGGCCGCCTGCGGAGGTGGTGTGCGCTGGCGGCCCTCGGGCTGCTGGCCGCCGCCGCCCCCGCCGGCGCCGCCGGCGACGAGCCCGTCGAGCTGACGCCCACCGTGCAGGCGTCGCTGCTCCAGCTCCAGGAGCTGTGGATCCAGTGGCTCGCCGCCTACAACCAGGACAACCCGGAGCGCACCGGTGAGCTGCTGAGCGACCTGGTCGCCACCAGCCAGCAGCTCGGCATGGAGGCGCTGCCCGACCTGGCGGTGGCGGCCCTGGTGCGCGGCCGCGAGGCGGCGCTCGCCGACGACGTCCCGCGCGCCCGCCTGGCGCTGGCCGCCGCCGAGCGGCTCGACCCGGGGCGCCCCGAGACCGCCTTCGCACGCGCCGGAGTCGAGTGGCGCGCCGGCCGCTGGCCGCAGGCCGCCGCCGCCTGGCTCGACGGCCACCGGCGCACCCTGCTGCTGCCCCGCGAGCGCCGCCTGTGGCTCGCCGACGGCGCCGTCGAGGCCCTCTACCTGCTGCTCCTCGCCGGCGCCCTGTTCGTCGCCCTGCAGATGGCGGTCAACGGCCGGCGCCTGCTCGCCGACCTCGGCGCCGCCGTCGAGCGCCGGCTGCCGCCGTGGGCAGTGGCGCCGGCCCTCGCCGTGCTGCTGCTGTGGCCGCTGCTGCTGCCCGCCGGCCTCGCCTGGCTGGTGCTCTACTGGTCGCTGCTGCTGTGGACCTACGGCTCGACCAGCGAGCGGCTGGTGCTCGGCCTGCTGTGGCTGGTGGCGGGGCTCACCCCGCTGGCGGTGGCCGGCGTGCGCGAGCAGGTGGCGGTCGAGCTGTCGCCGCCGGCGCGGGCGCTCGAGCAGGCGGCCCGCGGCCGCCTCTACGGGAGTCTGTTCAGCGACCTCGGCCTGGTCAAGGACCTGTTGCCCGAGGAGCCGGCGGTCAGCCACTTCCTGGCCGACCTGCACCGCCGCATCGGCCAGTGGGAGCGCGCCCGCACCCTCTACCTGCGGGTGCTGGAGAAGGAGCCGGCCAACGCCTCGGCGCTCAACGACCTGGCCAGCTACTACTTCTACAAGGGCGACTACGGCACCGCCCGCGCCCGCTTCGTGGAGGCGACGAAGGCGGCGCCGCGGGACGCCCTGGCCTACTTCAACCTCAACCAGACGTTCTCGATCGAGTACCTGTTCGACGAAGCGGGAGCGGCGATGAGCCGCGCGCAGGAGCTCGGGCCGCGGCAGGTGCGCGCCTGGGTCGACGAGACCGGCGAGGGGAGCGTGCTCAACGCCGACGGCGGCTTCGCCCGGCTGCCGGCGATCCGCCGCCTGCTCGCCGCCCAGCTCGCCGGCCCGCCGCGCGAGGGGGTGCGCGCGATGGAGTTGCTGCGCCAGGGTTGGTCGCTGCTCGTGGCGCTCGGGCTGGCGGCGGCCGCGGTGGGCTTCCACCTGCTGCGCCGCCGCCTCGGCGAGGGCCGCCGCCTGCCGCCGCCGCCGCGCCCCGGGCCGTGGACTCTGGCCCTGGTGCCCGGCCTCGACGCGCTGTCGCGCGGCCACGGCTTCGCCGCCCTCGGCGGCGTGCTGCTGCCGGCCGTGCTGCTGCTCCTCGCCTTCGACCCGCACCTCGGCTTCGACCTCGGCCTGGGCTACGCCCACGGCGCCGCCGGCGCGGTCACCGCCCTCGTCCTGCTCGCCCTGCTGATGGCGGCGCGGGTGTGGATCACCCTGCGGCGCGAGGCCTGAGCCGTGACCATCGAAGGCACCCTCGACGAGTTCCGGCTGCCCGACATCCTGCAGATGGTCGGCCAGCAGGGCAAGACCGGCATCCTCACCGTGCAGGGCGAGAGCACTATCGTCGCCGTCTCCTTCCTCGGCGGCCGGGTGGTGGCCGCCGACTCGCTGGAGGAGACGGTGGAGGAGCGGCTCGGCGAGGTGCTGGTGCGCGAGCGCCTGCTCAGCCGCCAGGAGTTCGCGCAGGTGGTCGAGCGGCAGCGCCAGGGCCAGGGGCGGCTGATCGACCTGCTGGTCGAGGGCGGCCACCTCGAGCGCCACCAGGTGTTGGAGAGCCTGCGCCTGCAGACGACCGAGCTGCTCGGCCGCCTGCTCGCCTGGCAGAGCGGCGAGTTCAAGTTCTACGCGAACGACGAGGTGGCCTACGAGGAGGGCTTCCGGCCGGTGGCGGTGGACGACCTGCTGCTGTCGTTGCTGCCGCCGCGGGAGGCGCCGGAGGGGGTGCTGCCGAGCGACGAGTCCGGCGGGCCCGAGGAGGTCGGGGAGGTCGAGCTGGCGGGGGTCCCGCCCGGCGCGGCGCTCGCGGCGGCCGGCGGCGCCGAGGCGATGGCGCCGGTGGTGCCGCTGCCGGTGACCCGCTGGGACGACGACGACCTGGCCGACACGGCGGCGCCGGTGTTCGTGCCGCCGGACGAGGCGGCGCGCCCCGTGCGC
>CAZLBJ010000279.1:0-9207 GCA_964557755.1 uncultured Thermoanaerobaculia bacterium | reverse complement strand
CCCCGAGTAGAGGAAGGCGGTCGCGGGGCCGAGGCCGGCGCCGCGCTTGTGGATGCTGGCGAAGAGCGGCAGCACGGTGCACGAGCAGACCGCCAGCAGCGTGCCGCTCACCGCGGCGACGCCGTAGGCGAGCAGCTTGTTGGCGCCGCGGCCGAGGTAGCGCATCACCGCCACGTCGCTGACGAAGACGGCGATGGCGCCGGCGATGAAGAAGGCGGGCACCAGGCAGAGCAGGACGTGCTCGCGGGCGTACCACTTGGCGAGCAGCAGCCCCTCGAGCACCGCCTGGTCGAAGCGCACCGTCCCGACCGGCAGGTAGAAGAGGGCGAGGAAGACCGCGGCGAGCAGCGCCAGCGGGCGCCACTCGACGCGCCAGTCGAGGGTGGTGGTGCCGTTCACGATCGTGCCACCTGGTCGGCCGGCGCCGCCGCCTTCTTCGGCGCCTGCCCGTAGTACCGGCGAGCGAAGTACAGCGACACGCTGACCAGGCCGATGAGCACGGGCACCTCGACGAGCGGCCCGATGACGGTGGCGAAGGCCTCCGCCGAGTGCACCCCGAAGACGGCGACGGCGACGGCGATGGCGAGCTCGAAGTCGTTGCTCGCCGCGGTGAGGGAGACCGTGGTGTTCTGCGGGTAGCCGGCGCCGATCCACTTCGTCCTGGCGACGAAGAAGGTGATCAGGAACATGAGCACGAAGTAGAGCGCCAGCGGGATCGCCACGCGCAGCACGTCGAGGGGCAGCTGGACGATCTGTCCGCCCTTGGAGGAGAACATCACCACCACCGTGAAGAGCAGCGCCACGAGGGTGACGGGGCTGATCCTGGGGATGAAGCTCTTCGCGTACCACTCCTCGCCCTTGCGCGGCACGAGGAGGGCCCGGCTCAGGAACCCGGCCACCATCGGCGTGCCGAGGACGATCAGCACGATGCTGGCGATCTGCCAGACGCCGATGTCGACCATGACGCTCTCCATGCCGAAGAGCGGCGGCAGCACGGCGAGGAAGAACCAGGCGTAGACGCCGTAGAAGAGGACCTGGAAGATGGCATTGAAGGCGACCAGCCCGGCCACCAGGTCGGCGTCGCCGCGGGCGAGGTCGTTCCACACCAGCACCATGGCGATGCAGCGCGCCAGGCCGACGAGGATCAGCCCGACGGCGTACTGCGGCTTGTCGTAGAGGAAGAGCACGGCGAGGGCGAACATCACCACCGGGCCGAACACCCAGTTCTGGAACAGCGACAGGCCGAGCACCCGCTTGTGGGCGAAGACGGTGTGCAGCTTGTGGTACTTCACCTTGGCCAGCGGTGGGTACATCATGAGGACGAGGCCGATGGCGATGGGCAGCGGCGCCGGTCCCACCTTGACGCGGTCGATCGCCTCCGCCGCCCCGGGCCACAGGTACCCGAGCAGCACGCCCCCGGCCATGGCGAGGAAGATCCAGAGGGTCAGGTAGCGGTCCAGGACGTTGAGCTTCAGGGTCGGTCGTGCGGTCATCTCGCACCCCGCTCGATGCGGCCGGCGCGGCACAGCTCCTGTGGACCGCACCGGCGCAGCTCGGCGCCGAGCGCGCGGTCCGCGGCGAGCTGCGGGTCGTCGCCCGCCAGCGACAGCAACTGGCGGGCGAGCGCCGCCCGCGCCGGTTCGGAGGTCAGCCGCGAGTAGACCCAGCGGCCGCGCTTGTCCTCCTCGATCAGCCCGGCGCGGCGCAGCTCGCCCACGTGGGCCGACACCGTCGACGGCGCCAGCCCGAGGACGGAGGTCAGCTGGCAGGCGCAGAGCTCGCCGCCGTCGAGCATGGCGAGGAGCCGGATGCGGGCGGGATGGGCCAGCGCCTTGGCCAGCTCGGCGGTCGCGCGCACGCTGGTCGGGTTCGTCGTTGCGCCATGCCACGTCACGTCGTGCCTCCTGGGCCGTGCCGCTCCGTTCGTCAGTTCGGCACGTCACGAACTGTAGGAGCTGCCGTGCCCAGAGGGGCCACCCGAACGCGTGGCGTGGCATGCCGCCGCAGGGTGGGAGCGCCGCGGGGCGGAGCGGCCTTCCCTTCCCGGGTGATAGCCTCGCGGCGTGCGAGTCGACTGGGATGAGCACAAGGCGGCAGGGAATCGTGCCAAGCATGGCATCTCCTTCAACGAGGCTGCGACCGTCCTCGGCGACTCCCTCGGTTGGACCTACCCCGACCTCGACCATTCCGACCGGGAACGGCGCTGGATCACGATCGGAGCCTCGGAAGCCGCGCGAATCCTCGTGGTCGCTCACACCGACGATGGCCAAGGTACGATCCGGATCATCAGTGCACGACGCGCGACACGGAAGGAGCGCAGGTTCTATGAAGAAGGGTGACGACATCGACGAGCTCCGGCCGGAGTACGACTTCAGCCGAATGTCCGGCGGCGTGAGAGGCAAGTACGCGGAGGCCTACCGCGGTGGCACCAACCTGGCGCGCCTGGACCCGGACGTGGCGGCAGCCTTCGACACCGACAACTCGGTCAATGAGGCGCTCAGGGCCATCCTCCGAGTGGCGCCGAAGAAGGCCGGCTAGTAGCCCGGCTGCTCGGAGCCGGGGACTTGGACGGCGAGGCGCTCTGAAGTGTTCGAGCGCCTCATCTCGATCGACTGGTCCGGCGCGAACCCGGAGACCGCGCGAGTGGCGCCAAGGTGGGGTTCCAAACGATCACAGGGATGGCATGTCTCGCCGAGCTGCTCGACCGCCGGGACGAGGGGCTGGTGGACTTCACGGTTTGGCCGCAGGAGCGCCACAAGGGGCCTTTCCCGGGCCACGTTCTACTCGAAGGCTACCCGGCAGTACTCCCGGCGCCCGAGAGCTTCGGCCCATGCCACGACGCGCACGATCGCGACGCATGGCGCATCCTCCAGTGGATGCGGGCCGAGAATGTCGCAGGCCGGCTGGAGAGCCACCTCGAGATTCCGTCCGAGCGGGTCGCTGGCTTGGTGCCGAACACGCTCGAGCGGGTGAGATTCGAGGGCTGGATCCTGGGAGTCGTCTAGTCAGCTTGGGTCATTGAACCCGCGTACGTCACTCCTCCTCAACGAGATCGAGGAGGAAAGGCGGGAGATGGTCGGGGCGAGAGGATTTGAACCTCCGGCCTCACGGTCCCGAACCGTGCGCTCTACCAGGCTGAGCTACGCCCCGACGGGTCCGGCGGGCGGACGGGCGTCCGCCCCGAAGAGCCGGAAGGATACCTCCCCGGTGACCGCCGGGTCAACCGTCCGGCGGCCGCGTCTTGCGGCTCAGGAGGCGGGCGCCTGCTTGGGGTTCCAGACGCCGCGCAGCAGCCAGTCCTCGGCGGTCTTCTCCCAGTCGGGGTCGTGCGCCGCGTCGATGAAGCGGATGTCGCCGACGCCGCCCTCGCGGGCCAGGCGGTTGGCCTGGATCTTGGTGATCGCGCTGTTGACCACGATGACGTTGCGGTTCATGCCGCGCTCGTGGCAGTACGAGATGATCTTCATCAGCTCCGCCTGCGCGTCGGGCGGGAAGGTGCGCGTCTCGCGCAGGTCCACGACCACCGCGAAGTCCTCCAGCGACTGCGGGAGATTGCGCTGCATCTCGTCGCTGAAGCGGGCGATGTCCTCCGCCTTGAGGAAGCCCTCGAAGGCGATCTTGAAGCCGTAGGGCTTCGGCTCGATCTGGTGCATGGCGTCTCCTCCCCAGTGGGGCCGCGTGGGCCCCGAAAGTGTCCCATCCGACAAGAGGCGGTGCCGCGTCACCGCCGCATTCACTCCGTGTAGTGCTCCCGGCGCGGGGAACGGGGACGGCCCCGCGGCCGCTCCCGCGCCGCCTCAGAACGCGAAGCTGAAGCCGGCCAGGAACGAGTCGACCTCCATGGTGGTGGTCACCGAGGTGCCGGGGATGGGGCCGGCGGGCCCGACGAACGGGCCGGTGACCTCGTTCTCGAAGATGTGGTAGTAGGCCGCGTTGAGCTCCAGCGCCGGCGTCGCCTGCCAGCCGAGACCGAGCGTCAGGTGGTCCTCGAAGATCGCCGGCGCCGCGATGCTGCCGAACACCGACTCGGGCGGGATGGGCGACTCGGAGCGGTTGTAGCCGCCGCGCAGGGCGATGGTGGGCGTCGCCTGCCACTCGACGCCGAGCGCCGCCACCCAGACGTTCTGCCAGCCGAGGCCGCGGGCGGCGCCGGTGGCGGGGTCGAAGCCGCTGTCGAAGCCGTCGGTCCCCTCGTAGTCGATCCAGCGCCCGTCGAGGGCCACCGACCACGCGGGGGTCGGCGTCCAGCCGAGGCCGAAGACCACCGACGCCGGCACGTTGAACTCGAACTCCGCCCGCCGCGCGGTGCCGAAGGTCGGCAGGTTCGGGTTGGCCACGGTGGCGTTCCAGTCGAACGCCTCGAACTCCACCTCCGAGCTGTAGGCGAGGCCGAACGCCCACTGCGGCGTCGCCTGGTAGTGGGCGCCGAGGCCGAAGCCCCAGCCGAACGAGCTGTCCTCCTGCAGGCTGGGGAAGTAGCAGTCGACCGGCGACGAGCAGTCCGGCGCCGCGCCGCCGAAGGGCTGCACGGCGAGCGACGCCCAGCCGCCGTTGAACGAGGCGCCGAGCGACAGGCGGTCGGTGGCCATCCAGCCCACCGACATCGGGATCTTCAGGTAGCGGTAGCTCGAGAAGACGTGGCCGAAGCCCTGCGGCTGCGGCGCCAGGATCGGGTTGCGCGGGTCCTGCGGGTAGTCGGTGCCGAAGCCGGCGAGGGCGAGGAAGCCCATGCCGTAGGCCACGCGGCCGCCGTCGTGCGGGCCGCGCGCCCAGCCGGAGGCCGGCACGACCGACAGGTCCACCTGGTCCTCGGTGGTGCCGGAGAAGGCGCCGAACGGCGTTTGCACCGTCGACGACACGGTCGGCTGCGAGTCGACCAACTCGACGTCGAGCTCCACCTGGTAGCCGTCGATGCGGGTGAGCAGGGCGGGGTTGAGGTAGAGGGCGGCCACCGCCCCCTCCGGCAGCGCGACGCCGGCCCCTCCCATCGAGCTGTTGACCGGTCCGACGCCGTGCAGCAGGTGGCCGTTGGCGGCCAGCGCGGCGGGCGCCGGCCCCAGGGCGGCGGCCGTCAGGACGACGAGGAGCAGGGCGGCGAGTGGCGTGACGGCGGGACGGCGGACGGACGTGCGGCGCATGGACAGACCCTCCAAGATCGGATCGGAATCGACTTCGAGCTTCAGTGTCAAGCTTCTGAATTTAGGTACGTCGCATGGAAGCTAGCGAGTGATCTGCAAAAAGTCAATACAGCATGTGATGAGTCGCCGCGGCGGCGGAGCCGGGGGCGGGCACGGGATTTGCGGCTCCCGCGGCGATGGCCTATCCTTGGCCGACGCTCGGCCCAGGGCCACATCCCCCATCCTTTCCGGGAGTTGCGATGACCAAGGATCCGACGACGGAGCTCGCGCCGGAGGCGGCGGCGCCGCACGCCGCCGCGGCGGCGGGCGACCACGGCACGTGGTTCGGCCACCCGCGCGGCCTCTCCACGCTCTTCTTCACCGAGATGTGGGAGCGCTTCAGCTACTACGGCATGCGCGGCATTCTGATCCTCTACATGGCCGCCGCGGTGGCCGAGGGGGGGCTGGGCTTCAGCGACGGCACGTCGGCCGCCATCTACGGCATGTACACCGGCTTCGTCTACCTGCTGGCGCTGCCGGGCGGCTGGGTGGCCGACAACCTATGGGGCCAGCGCAAGGCGGTGTTCGTGGGCGGCTGCATCATCGCCGCCGGGCACTTCTCGATGGCGCTGCCGTTCTTCGGCCTGCCGGAGCTGCCGTTCTTCTTCACCGGCCTGCTGCTCATCGTCACCGGCACCGGCCTGCTCAAGCCGAACGTCTCGACGATCGTCGGCGAGCTCTACCCGGAGGGCGGCGCGCGGCGCGACGCCGGCTTCTCGGTGTTCTACATGGGCATCAACGTCGGCGCCCTGGCGGGTCCGCTGGTGTGCGGCTGGCTGGGCGAGGAGTACAACTGGCACTGGGGCTTCTCGGCCGCCGGCTTCGGCATGGTGCTCGGCCTCGTCCAGTACAAGCTCGGGGCGCGTTACCTGGGGAGGGCGGGGCTGCTCTCGTCGGAGGACTCCCCGGCGGCGGTGGCGAGCAAGACCCGCAACTTCTACCTCGTCCTGGCGGCGGTCGCCGGGCTCGGCGTGCTGTTCGTCGGCCTCGCCGCCAGCGGCGTCCTCGCCCTCGACCTGCAGCAGGTGGCCACCTGGCTGGGCTTCCTCATCCTGCTCCTGGTCATCGTCTTCTTCGCCTACCTGATCCTCGGCGCCGGCTGGGCGGCGGGCTTCACGGTGCTCTTCGGCGTCGCGGTGGCGCTGCTCTCCGGGCGCTACGACACCGAGGTCGCCGGCCAGTACGCCATCGCCGCCACCCTCGGCGTCTTCGTGCTGGTCAACCTCGGCCTGCTCGCCGCCAGGCGCGGCGGCATCACCATCGAGCGGCGCCGGCTGATGGTGATCTTCTGGATCTTCCTCCTCGCGGCGCTGTTCTGGGCCGGCTTCGAGCAGGCGGGCTCGTCGATGAACCTCTTCGCCGAGCGCGAGACCGACCGCGTCTTCGGTCCCTACGCGTGGATGGGTCTGCCCGTCGTCGTGCTGCTGATCGCGGTGATCGCCGCCGTCTTCGGCTGGGCCGGTTGGAAGCTCTTGCGGCGCCGCGACCTGTTCGCCACCGAGCGGACGATCGGCGCCCTCGTCCTCGCCGGCATCGTCGCCTTCTTCGGCTGGATCGTCTGGAAGCTCCAGTTCGGCTGGGAGATGCCGACCTCGTGGCTGCAATCGATCAACCCGCTGTTCATCATCACCCTGGCGCCGCTCTTCGGCACCCTGTGGATCTGGCTGGCGCGGCGCAACGCCAACCCGTCGATCCCGGTGAAGTTCGCCCTCGGCCTGCTCGGCCTTGCGGCGGGCTTCTTCGTCCTCGCCTGGGGGGCGGCGAACGCCGGCACCGGCACCCTGGTGTCGCCCGCCTGGCTGGTGGTCACCTACTTCCTGCACACCTGCGGCGAGCTGTGCCTGTCGCCGGTGGGCCTGTCGTCGATCACCAAGCTGGCGCCGCGGGGGCGCGTCGGGCAGATGATGGGCGTGTGGTTCATCGCCGCGGCGCTCGGCAACCTGATCGCCGGCCTGGTGGCGGGGCAGCTCGAGAACATCGAGGCGCAGGCGCTGTTCGCCCAGGTGGCGATGTTCGTCGGCGTCGGCGGCCTGGTGGCGCTGCTGCTCGCCCCCTTCGCGCGCAAGCTGATGGGCCACGTGGAGTAGCCCTTCACGTACCGCTTTCTGAATCTCTGTACAGGCGCCGCCGGCAGCGGGTATGCTTGGCGGCCGTGAGCCCGCAGGCCGACAGCCGTACCGATTCCAGCCGTACCGATTCCGGCGCCGCCGCCGGCGAGCGGCGTCCGCACCTCCTCGCCCAGGCCGGCGAGGTGGTGTGCGCGCTGCCGCTGGCCGCCGTGCGCCAGGTGGTCAAGGCGCTGCAGGTGCACCGGCTGCCCGGTGCCGCGGACGAGCTGTCCGGCCTCGCCGAGTTCGCCGGCGAGCCGCTGCCGGTGCTCGACCTGGCGCGCCTGGTGGGCGCCGCGCCGGGGGCCAGCCCGGCCTACCCGGTCACCGTCATCTGCTGGGCCGGCGGCGGGCGCGAGCTGGTCGGCTTGGCCGCCGACGCCGCCCTCGAGGTGGTGCCGATCGACCTCGCCGCGGTGGTGTCGGTCGAGGGCGGGGTGACCGCCGGCGAGGCGCGGCTGGGCGAGCGGGTGGTGCGCGTGCTCGACCTCGGCGCCCTCGGCGGCGACGGCGGGGGCGGCGGGGGCGGCGGGGGCGGCGGGTGAGCACGGCGCAGAGCTGGGTGGTGCTCGAGCAGGACGGCCGCCTGTGGGGGGTGGCCGGCCCGGCGGTCGAGCGCCTCGAGCGCCGCGGCGCCGGGATGCGCCTGCGGGTGCCGGGCGGCGTGCTCGCCGCCGACCGCGTGCTGGCGGTGGTGCCCGGCCTGCGGGTGGTGCCGCCGCCGGCGGCGCTGCGCCGCTTCTGGAGCGAGGCGGCGGCCGGGCTGGCGGTGTGGGACGGCCGCCCGCTGCTGGTGATCGACGCCGAGCGGCCGCCGCGCGCGCTGCTCGCCGCCGAGGCTTGACGATCGGATCGGAGGAGGAGGGGATGAGCCAGCTCGACAGGGAGGTACCGCCCGGCCAGGGCAAGGCCGTCGTCATCGTCACCAGCGGCGAGGACCGCGAGGAGAGGCTGGGCCTGTGGCTGGTCGCCGGCCTCGCCGCCGCCGGCCTGCTGCTGATGATGGTGGCGCAGGCCCACGGCGCGCCGGCGTGGACGCTGGTCGCCTTCCTGGCGCTGGCGCTGGCGGCGCTGTTCGCGTACTGGCAGGGCGTCTACCGCAGCTACGGCAGGCTGCGCCGGCGCCTCGAGGGCACCGAGGGTGACGGCGCGCAGCTGGTGGACGGCCTGATCGCCGCCCTCGACCAGGTGCGCAGCGGCGACCTGGTGCGCGCCACCCGCGCCGCCGAGGACCTGCCCGTCGAGATCGCCGGCAGCTTCTCGAGCGCCGCCGAGGCGCTCGGCAACCTGGCGCAGCAGATCCAGAACAGCTCGGTGGAGGTCGCCTCCGCCGCCAACTCGGTGAACCAGATCGCCTCCGAGCTCGCTTCCGGCTCCTCCGAGCAGGCGGCGTCGGTGGTCGAGATCACCGCCGCCATGGAGGAGCTGGCGCGCACCGCCTCGCAGATCGCCGAGAACGCCGGCAAGCAGGCGAAGCTGGCCGAGGCCGCCGAGGAGAGCGGCAACACCGGCTCGTCGGCGGTCGAGGAGGCGGTGCAGGGGGTCGAGGAGGTCAAGAAGCGCATCGCCGGCATCGCCAGCCGCGCCGACACCCTGGGCACGCGCTCGAAGGAGATCTACCGCGTGCTCGACCTGATCACCGAGATCGCCCAGGAGACGCACATCCTGTCGCTCAACGCGGCGATCGAGGCGGCCGCCGCCGGCGACCACGGGCGGCGCTTCTCGGTGGTCGCCGAGGAGGTGCGCCGGCTCGCCCAGCGCTCGCAGGAGTCGGTCGACTCGGTGCGCAACCTGCTCGACGAGTTCGCCAGCTCGATCCGCGCCACCGTGGTCGCCACCGAGGAGGGCTCGAAGGAGGCGGCGCGGGTGCTCGAGCGCGGTCGGGCGGCGGCCTCGGCGATCGCCGAGCTGCGCGCCGCCTC
>CAZLBJ010000278.1:0-5645 GCA_964557755.1 uncultured Thermoanaerobaculia bacterium | reverse complement strand
CGTGGCGCGCCGGGTCGGCGGCCGCCGGCGCGTGGGCCTGCTCCGCCGCCGCGGCGTCGTGACCGAGCACCGGCAGTGGCCCCGGCTCGCCGAGCGGCGCCGGCGGCGGCAGCGGGCTCGCCGGCGGCCGGTGGAGCAGCGCGTTCAGGCGCGCCACGACGAGGCTGCGGGCCGTGCCGAGGGTGACGTCACGGTGCACCAGGTGGGTGAGCTCCACCTCGGCCTGCAGCGGCACCTGCTGCGCCACCAGGCCGCTGGCATAGCGCGTGGTGGCCGTCTCCTTGAGCTCCTCGAGCAGTCGGACGTGCTCGGCGTTGATCTCCAGAGAGCGGTCGACCAGGTAGAGGTCGTAGAGCAGGTCGGCGGCCATGCGCGCCAGCTCCAGGCGCATCGCCTCGTACCGCTCCATCTCGGCGGCGGCGCGCGCCTCGGCGGCCGCGCCACGCAGGCGGAGCTTGCCCGGGTAGGGCAGCATCTGCCGCGCCTCCAGGACGTTGCCGAACGGCACGTCGTCGGAGGCGATCGACAGCGGCGCGACGCCGTATGCCACCTCCGGGTCCATCAGCGAGGTCGCCTGCGGCACGCGCTGCACGGCGGCCTCCCAGGCGGCGCGGGCGGCGGCGAGGTCCGGGTTGCGCGCCAGCACGGCGGCCACCAGCGCGTCGCGGTCGAGGCGCTCGGCGCCGGCGAACAAGTCGTCGGCGGTGGCGGCCGGCTGGGCGGCGGCCGCGGCGCTCCACAGCGCCGCGAGAGTGATCAGCGATCCGGCGAGGGATCGTCCTGCGAAAAGGCGAGGCATGGGCTCCTCCGGGTTGCACGTGAGGCGCACCCCAACGCGGGGGTTCGCCGGACACACTTCACCGGGGGAGCGTCAGTTCAGCAGGCTGGAGTGGAGGGTGTAGAGCGCAGGACCGGGCGGCAAGGGAGCCGCCGACTCGGCGTGGAGGCGCGGCGCGGCGGCCGGGGCGGCTACGACGGGCAGCGAGGCCGCGGCCGGCGCGGCCACCTGCTGCGTCGGCGACGGCGCCGCCTCGTCGAGGGGCACCGCCGGGTGCGAGCCGGGCGACGCGCAGCAGCTCATCGTCTCGCCAGCGGCGCCGCGGCCGCAGGCCGGCGCGGAGGCGCCGTGGCCGCCGGCGGCCATGCGGTGGCCGCCGTGGCGCGTCGCTCTCGCCGCCTGCGCCGCCATCATCGGGCACGCACCGCCGCACTCCGTCACCGCCCCCGCGGCGCCGTCGGGCGCGGCGGGCAGGGCGGCGACCGGCAGCACCAGCAGCACGGCCGCGAGGGCGGCCAGTGCGGTGAGCGGGCGGCGGGGGGAGCGGCGGCGCGTCATCGTGCGCAGTATAACCGGACTCGGCGCCGCGGCCATTCCTCCGCCGGGGTTGGCGATCCGGCGCGCCGGGGTGGGCCTCACCGCGTGCTCCCACCCTCTGGGGTAGTGTTCTAGAGTCTTTCGGGAGTCTCACGATGAAGCTCTACGACCTGTCGCCGCGCATCGACCCGGACATCCCCGTGTGGCCGGGGGACACGCCGTTCTCGACGCGCCTCACCGCGCGGCTGGCCGACGGCGCCAGCGTCAACCTCTCGGCGCTGACCTCGACGCCGCACCTCGGCAGCCACGCCGACGCCCCGTTCCACACCGAGGAGAACGGCGCCGGCATCGAGGCGATGCCGCTGGCGCCCTACCTCGGCCTCTGCCAGGTGGTCGAGGTGCCGCGCGAGGCGGACGGCCGGCCGCCGGCCCTCGTCGAGCCTCGCCACCTGGTGGACGCCGCCGGCCGGCCGCTCGACCCCGCCGAGCCGCCGCGCCTGCTGCTCAAGACCGGCAGCGTCGCCGACCGCACGGTGTTCCCGGAGCGCTTCACCGCCCTCTCGCCGGAGCTGGCGGCGCTGCTGGTCGACGCCGGAGCGCTGCTGGTCGGCCTCGACAGCCCTTCGGTCGACCCCTTCGACTCGACCGAGCTGCCCGCCCACCACGCCCTCTTCCGCGGTGGCGTCGCCAACCTCGAGGGGCTGGTGCTCGACGGCGTTCCCCCCGGCGTCTACGAGCTGATCGCCCTCCCCCTCCGCCTCGCCGGCCTCGACGCCTCGCCGGTGCGCGCCGTGCTGCGCGAGCTCGGCGGCGGGGCGTAGAATTCCACGTCCAGATCCCGGTAGCACGCCCTTCGACGGACCGCTACTCTGCCACCATGCACACGGAAACGCTCACCCTGCCGCCCCGCCCCGAGATGATGACCGCCTTCCTCGCCGCGGACCCCAGCTACGAGGGGGTCTTCGTGACGGCGGTCAAGACCACTGGCATCTTCTGCCGGCCGACCTGCCGCGCCAAGAAGCCGCGGCCGGAGAACGTCGACTTCTACGCCGCGCCGCGCGACGCCCTGCTCGCCGGCTACCGGCCGTGCCTGCGCTGCCGGCCGCTCGAGGCGCCCGGCGCCGCCCCCGACTGGCTGCAGCCGCTGCTCGAGGAGGTGCAGGAGGACCCGTCGGCGCCCTGGTCCGACGCCGAGCTGCGCCGCCGCGGCGTCGCCCCCGAGCGCGCCCGCCGCTGGTTCAACGACCACCACGGCATGACCTTCCAGGGCTACGTGCGCGCCCTGCGCCTCGGCCGCGCCCTCGGCCGCATCCGCCACGGCGAGCCGGTCACCGCCGCCGCCTTCGACCAGGGTTACGAGTCGCTGTCCGGCTTCCACGAGGCCTTCCGCAACCTGCTCGGCGTGCCGCCGACGCGCGCCCGCGACCTGCCGACGGTGGTGGTCAACCGGCTGCCGACGCCGCTCGGACCGATGCTCGCCTGCGTCTCCGACGCCGGCGTCCACCTGCTGGAGTTCGCCGACCGCCGCATGCTCGCCACCCAGCTCCGCCGCATGCAGCGCACCACACCCGGCCACCTGCTGCCCGGCACGCACCCGCACCTCGACGCCCTGGCGGCGCAGCTCGACGCCTACTTCGCGGGCGAGCTCGAGCGCTTCGACGTGCCGCTGGCCGCCCCCGGCTCACCGTTCCAGGAGGCGGTGTGGCGCCAGATCGCCGCCATCCCGCACGGCGCCACCGAGACCTACGCCGAGCTGGCGCGCCGCATCGGCCGGCCCGGCGCGGTGCGCGCCGTCGGCCGCGCCACCGGCGACAACCGCCTCGCCGTCCTGGTGCCCTGCCACCGCGTGGTGGGCAGCGACGGCCGCCTGACCGGCTACGGCGGCGGCCTGTGGCGCAAGCGGCGGCTGCTCGAGCTCGAGCGCTCGCCGCGCGCCAGCACCGAGAAGCCCAGCCACAGGGCGACCCCGGCGACGGCGCAGGCGGCCCACAGCGCCGGCGCGCCGAGCCGGCCGTAGATCCAGGTGCCGGCCGCCGGGCCGGCGGAGAGCGCCACCGCGTGCGAGACGTTGAAGGCGCCGAGGTAGCGGCCGCGGCCGGCGCCCTCGACGCGCGACGCGGCCCACGTCTCCGCCGGCGGCAGGGCGAGCATCTCGCCCATCGTCACCACCGCCATCAGCAGCGCCGCGAAGGCGAAGCTGCCGCCCAGCGGCACCAGCCCGTAGCCGACGCCGATGCCCAGCGCCCCCCAGGCCACCAGGCGCAGAGGCGGCACCAGCGCCAGGCGGTGCATGAGCACCATCTCGAAGGCGAGGATGAGCACCGTGTTGACGGCGAAGATCATCCCGATGCGCGACTCGTCGAGGCCGTAGCCGTCGCGCAGCGCCACCGGGAAGGCGCTGAGGAACTGGAAGAGCACCGCCGTCATCACCGTCGAGAGCAGCAGGAAGGCGACGTACGGCCGGTCGCGCAGCGGCGAGGGGGCCGGCGGGCCGGCGGCGGCCGGCGCGACCTCGCCCGTGTCCCGGCCCCCGCCCCCGCGGCGCCGGAAGAAGACGAGCAGCAGCACCATGGCGGCCAGGCAGGTGACGCCGTCGACGGCGAACAGCCAGCGGTAGTCGACGCGGGCGAGGAAGCCGCCGCCCAGCGGGCCGAGCGTCATGCCGAGGTTGATGGCGGCGCGGCGCAGGGCGAAGGCGCGGCCGCGCAGCCGCGGCGGCGCGGCGTCGGCGAGCGCCACGGCGTTGGCCGGCCGGAAGGCGTCGACGCAGGCGGCGAGCACGAAGGTGCCGGCGAAGAACGACGCCGGCGTGCGCAGGAAGGCGAGGGCGGGGAAGCCTAGGCCGCCGGCGACCAGGCTCACCGCCTGCACCGCCAGCGCGCCGTAGCGGTCGGTGAGCCGGCCGCCCAGCCAGGTGCCGACCACCGCCCCCAGCCCCCAGGCGCCGAGCCCGAGCCCCGCGGCCTCGACCGAGACGCCGAGCGGCCCCGTGAGGTAGAGAGTGAGGAACGGCAGCACCATGGTTCCGCTGCGGTACACCAGGATGACCAGCGACAGCCGCCACACCGCCGGCGGCAGGCCGGAGAACGCCGCGCGGTAGACCTCGGCGACGGCGCCCAGGCCGCCATGCAGCGAGCGGGCGGGCGCGGCGGAGCGGCGACGGACCGGCATGGCGATCGGGAGCCTATCCCGCCGGGCCGGCGTCTATACTCGTCCCATGCGAGCCTTCCAGGTGCGCGAGCACGGCGGCCCCGAGGTCCTCGAGCTCACCGAGCTGCCGAGGCCGGAGCCCGGGCCGCTGGAGGTGCGCGTGCGGGTGCGCGCCTGCGCCCTGAACCACCTCGACCTGTGGCTGCGCAACGGCGTCCCCGGCCACCGCTTCCCGCTGCCGCTGGTGCCCGGCAGCGAGATCGCCGGCGACGTCGACGCCGTGGGGCCGGGGGTGGACGGCCTCGAGCCGGGGACGCCGACGCTGCTGGCGCCGGCGGTCTCCTGCGGCCACTGCGCGCGCTGCGCCGGCGGCGAGGACCACCTGTGCCGCGAGTACGGCATCCTCGGCGAGCACCGCGACGGCGGCTACGCCGAGTACGTCGTGGTGCCGCGGCGCAACGTCCTGCCGCTGCCGCGCGGCCTGTCCTACGTCGAGGCGGCGGCGGTGCCGCTGGTGTTCTTGACCGCCTGGCACATGCTGGTGGCGCGGGCGCAGCTCCAGCGCGGCGAGGACGTGCTGGTGCACGCCGCCGGCTCCGGCGTCTCCTCGGCGGCGATCCAGATCGCCCGCCTGCTCGGCGCCCGGCGCATCGTCGCCACCGCGGGCGGCGACGCCAAGCTCGACAAGGCCCGCCAGCTCGGCGCCACCCACACGGTGAGCTACCGGCGGGACGACTTCGTGCCGGTGGCGCGGGAGGCGACCGGCGGCAAGGGCGTCGACGTGGTGGTCGACCACGTCGGCGGCGAGGTGTTCGAGCGGAGCTTCAAGGCGCTGGCCTGGGCCGGGCGCGTCGTCCTGTGCGGCGCCACCGCCGCCGGCGAGGCGACGATCAACCTGCGCGCGGTGTTCTTCAAGTCGCTGTCGATCCTCGGCTCGACGATGGGCAGCCGCGCCGAGCTGATGCACCTGCTGCGCTTCTTCGAGATCGGCGAGTTGGTGCCGGTGGTCGACCGCGTGATGCCGCTGGAGGAGGCGCCGGCGGCGCAGCAGGCGCTCGAGGACCGCGAGCAGTTCGGCAAGATCGTGCTGGCGGTGGGCGGCGAGGCGGAGGCGCGGCGGGTGCCGCGGCCGCGGCAGGCGGAATGAACCGTAGGAGGGAGGAACCCGGAATGGACGCAA